>NZ_JBKQBJ020000020.1:0-113540 GCF_046825355.2 Flavobacterium sp. C3NV
GTAATTTCTTTGCGAGAATATGTTTCTACGAACTATTTAGCCGCGAATGCACTCTCATCCCTTTTCACTTTAATAATGCAAATTTAAAAAAGTAAAAACTTCTAAATTAACTTTGCAAACATAGGAGATCGCTAAGATTTTTATCTGAAGTTATGTTGAAAAAACACAAAGTTCGCAAAGCTTTACAATAAAATCCTAAAACCTTTGGATATAGAAAAATTACCACGGAGAACGCAAAGTTTTTTAAATATACAAAGCTTAAAAAAAACACTAAGTTCACAAAGCTTTGTGGACTTTAAACCGTCAAAAATCAAACACGTCCTTTGTCAACTGTCAACTCTTATGATTTTAGGATGAAAATTTAAGAAACCCTGCTGAAAATTGTATAAATTCTTTTGTGATAGAAACTTTACTTTTAAGTAATGCTAATTGAAAAAATTAGATCATTGGTAAGCTATTAATTTTAAACTGACTTATATGAATTCTGAACAATTTTATAATACAGAGCTATCCTCAGATGATATAACCTATTATGAAGAACAGCTCTTATTGAACTACGATGACTATATGGATGCTTTTCAAGCTAAATTAACTGCCATTAACCACCACAACTTAGAACTTGGAGATCTTGAAGAGAATCTTGAGGATGATTTTGACTCGGAATACGACGAAAATGATTGGGAAGAAGAGGAATCTGTTAATTCTGTAAACGGAATAAGATAAAAAGCAGACATCCCAAAACTTTCTTAAGCACCAAAGTATCAAAAGTTATTTTTAGCAGCTTTTATGAATATTATAATTATAAGAAAATGGAAGAGATTAAAACATTTAAGAACAGCCTTAAAGGAAAAAATGTTGTCATAACAGGTGCAAGCAGTGGCATTGGTCGGGCAGCAGCAGAGGCTTTCGCTAGTGAGGGATGCAATATAGTTGTAGTGGCCAGAGGACTAAAAGGTATTAATGAAGTAGTGGAATATTGCCGCTCTTTAAACGTTTTGGCTGTTGGAGTAAGTGCCGATATGTCAATTAATGAAGATGTCGAAAGAGTCGTTCAGGAAGCATTATCTATGGGCGGAAAAATTGATATATGGGTAAATAATGCCGGCGTGATGGCAAGTGGAAAATTTGAAGAAATTCCATTGGAAATTCATCAGCAGGTAATTAAAACTAATTTGTTTGGATATATGCATGGGGCTTACAATGCCATTAAAAATTTTAAAAAACAAAATCAAGGAATTTTAATCAATAATGTATCTATTGGAGGATTCATGCCAGCTCCCTACAGTGCTGTGTACTCTGCTAGCAAATTTGGAATCAGAGGTATGATGGAATGCCTGCAGGGTGAAGTATCCAACCATAAAGATATACATATCTGTAATCTATATCCTCAATTACAAAATTCTACTGGCAATTTGCATTCAGCCAAATACTCAGGCTTTGATATGAAGATTCCTTTTATCGCTTCTGACCCACGTGATACTGCTGCAAAAATGGTGGAATTGGCAAAACATCCCCAAAAAGATTTGTTTCCGGATTTCAAAGCTGCAGCACTTACAAACACTTACAGATTATTTCCAAAACTGGTAATTAATTCAGCATCTGCAGCTGTTCGAATGAAAATGAAGCTTAATCAGCAAAAAGAGAATGATGCTGGAAATGTTTTGACCCATTCTAAAGAACCATTAAGAGTGTACGGGAATCCTCCGTCAAAAAAAGCGAAAAACCTCAATGTGGCATTTTTTACCGGATTGGGTATTGGTGTTGCTTTACTGCTAATGGGTAAAAAAACGTAACAAATATAAGCTGGAATCATGCCTGAAATTGTATTATAAGAACTAAGGTGTTTGCAATACGTGTTAGGACAATTTTTGAATAGAGTTTAATTAAAGTTTAAAAATAATAAAGTCATGAAAATTTATCATTTTCTATTAAAACTCAAAAACCTTATAGCGGCTCTATTTTATAGTATCGAAGATGCTGATAAAAGTAAGAGATACAAAAGAAAAAATAAAAACCATACACCTCCCCCTTCCTGGGGATCTCAAATCTAATACATATTTGCTGAGCTAATCTATATTTTCAACAGCTGTTTCTATTTGAATCCGGGACATATCAAAAACGTTACTACTGACAGTATCCCACGCTACTGATAATTCTGTGCAGGCCAATACCACAGCATAATTTGCACTGTATTTTTTGATGATATTGGCATACTCCTTTAAGAGTTCTTCACTTTCTGTTTCCCAATAAACATGTTTACGAACGTCTTCTATGACGAATCGTTCTTCTGCATCCGGAAGTACAACAACAATACTTTCCTTATTAAATGCAGTTTTTAAATAATTAGATTCCATCGTATGCAATGAACCCAATAAAACGATCTCATTAAAACCATCTTCCTTAAGTTTGGATATCGTAAGGTGCACCGGATGAATAATCTTTGGTATTATACTAAGTCTATCAATAGTTTCATGCAAAGTAATATTGGGAATTAGAATAGCATCTACCTGTAAATGCTGTAATTCTGCCAAATGATTATCAACAAGCACTGTAAGCTTATCTGAAAGTTGAGGAAGCAAATTATTAATCACATCAAAATTGGCATTCCATAATTTAAAAGGACAAGTACTGTATCCGGATTTCTTATTATGATAAAGACGGTTGATTTCTTTAATATAAAAAAGAGTAGAACGGCTTCCTAATCCCAGTATACCTAATGATTGTATTTTCATCATAAATGCTCTAAAACATAATTGGCAAAATACTTTTTACGATCCGTAATTCTGTCTTTTATAACAAAGGCTGTCTTTTTTAGAATTTTATCTAATATTTTATCATTGTATTTTCTTGAAATTTCGGTTAAAATTTTCTCTCCTTTACCAAAATGAAATATCTTATTGAGCTTTTTTATAAATACATCCTGCTCTTTCGTACTTACCAAAAAACTAGTAGCAATACCTTCTTTTTCATCATATTCAGGTTGGTGTTTAAAATTTTCTATTTCAAAATCAGCATCCAGTTCCCTGTTGATTCGTTCTAGCAAATTTAGATTAAAAGAAGCAGTAACACCTTTACTGTCATTATAGGCAGGCAAAACAATAGCTGCTGGTTTTATTAAATCTACCCCTAAAAAAAACTTATCACCAAAATTTAAATTTTCGCTCAGATTAGCAATAAAATCTTGCGCCACCTCATCAGGCATATTCCCAATATTCGATCCTAAAAACAAGATCACTTTTGGATGTTGATTTTCTTTTAATGATTCTAAAACCTCAAAATAATCCCCTTGTTTGGTTTTTACTGCAATATGAGGCATTTGCTGATTGAGATCTTTTTCCAGATTTTCTAAAGCATTTTGCGAAATATCTACCGGGATGTAATCAAACTTGTAATTTTCGCGGGAGAGTTCCTTTAGCAATTCTTTGGTTTTCATACCGTCACCTGCTCCAAGCTCTATCAGTTCAAAATAAGTGTCCTGATTTAATTGTAGTGCTTTAATTATCGAAGCGCTTTTATCTTTAAATATCTCATGCTCTGAACGCGTAACATAATATTCAGGCAAATGCATAATTTCTACAAAAAGAGCATCTCCTTTTTTATCATAAAAAAACTTTGAAGGCAAGGTCTTCAAAGATTCGGTTAATCCCTCATTCACTTCTTTTTTAAATTGCTCTAATATGCTTTTTGGGGATTCTTTTTTATTTAAAACGACTGTCTCTTTCATAATGAAGGTTATTGGTTATTTATTTTTAAGTTATCCTAAAAATACGACAGGGAATGATACAAAATGTTATACTATTTTCTAAAAATGTTCTTTTTAAAGAATGTTATTATACAATAAAGATACAAAAAGCTAAAAGGTAAAACCATAATAATTAAGAGATTACTAACTCCATTCAACAGTTCACTGGTTCCAAGAGCAGTAAGTCCTAATGCAGTCGCAGTAATTATAATGCCCCAACCGAGTTTATGTTTTTTGGAGGGATTTTCATTGCCGTTATCACTAAACATACCCAACACAAAAATGGCTGAATCGACTGAATTAATAATGGAAATAGCGACTAAAAGACCTGCGACCAAAAAGGTAATTTCATGAAATGGAAAATGTTCTAAAAAAACAAATAAAGAACTAAACACGTTATCAAACTGTGCGCTATTACCTTGGTCTATAATCTCAAAAGCAGAATTGGCGAATATCGAAAACCAGACGATGGTGGCCAACGTAGGTACTAAAATTGTAGCAATCAAAAATTCTTTTATTGTTCTTCCTTTCGAAATCCGGGCAATAAAAATGCCCGTAAAAGGAACCCACGCCAACCAGAATGCCCAATAGAAAACCGTCCAATCCTGGGTAAAGGTTCCTTTGGTTGTATAAGCTCCGGTAGCCAGGCTCATTTCAAAAAAATGAACAACATACTGATAAAAAGCCGTAAAAGTCTGAGTGAGATAAAGATTAAAATTAAGAAACAATGCCACAAAAAGCATTAAAAAAACGGAAAAAACAAAATCAAAATCAGCCAAAAATTTAATCATTTTTGTAATTCCTGTCAAAGCAGAATAAGTGGCGATGCATCCCATTACAAAAACACTAATCAATAAAAAAGAGGTTCCAAACTCTGCCTCAAAAGTATAATTCAGTCCGCCTATTAATTGCGCTGTCCCCAAACCTAATGAAGCAATTACGCCTGTAATGGTGATCAGGACGATAAAAAGAATGGCGCTAAACTTCAGCTTATCATTTTTTATATCAGGAACTATGGCATGCAATAAATTGGGTGCTTTTTTTATATAAAGATTATAAGCAACCAATAAACCAAACAGGCTGTACATCGCCCAAGGCGTAAACCCCCAATGAAAAAAAGTATATTGAAGTGCCGTTTCCTTGGCATTATTGGTAATTACCGGGCTATTATTATAATAATAAACAGGCTCCTGCACTGCACGAAGCAATAAACCGGAGCCCATTCCGGTACTGTACAATAAGGCAATCCAGCTGAAATAAGAATACGATGGTTTTTCTGATCCCAATCTTTTATTTCGAATGGGTAAAAACAACAGTACTAAAGAAGCAAGCACAATAAGGAATCCCAATGCCAAATAATACGTACTAAAAACGGATAATAATCGCTTATTGATCTGACTCAAAACAGACAGTAATGTAGTTGGTGCCAATATTCCGCTTATAAAGAATACGGCACCAAAAATCATCCCGTATAAGAGTAGATTATTGGCTCGAAAGTGACTGGAAAGTTTTAAACTCAAAATACGTGTTATTTAGCAATGGATTTTAAATCTTCCAGCATCGTTGGGATAAGTTCGCTTACCGTGGGATGAATATGTATCGAATCCCTTAAAACGGTATAAGGCTTTTTGGCATACATCAAATTGGTAATACCATTTATGATTTCATCTCCGCAAACTCCTAACACACAAGCTCCTAAAAAAAGATTGGTTTTAGCATCGATTACTGCCTCCATAAAACCTAAGGTTTCTGCTTTTTCTTTAGCGCGATTTACTTTGGTCATTGGGCGATACCCTACCAAAATTTCATATCCTTTTTCCAGGGCTTCTTTCTTTGTCATTCCGATTCTGCCCAGAGGCGGATCTATAAACAATCCGTAAGTCGTGATTCTGTCACTAATTTTTCGCTCTTTTTTCTTAAAAAGAAAACTTTTTACAATTTGAAAATCATTGTAGGCAGTATGTGTAAAAGCCCCTTGACCGTTACAATCACCAATGGCAAAAATACCGTCAACATTTGTCTGACAGTAATTGTTGACTTTTATATACTTTTTATCATCCAATTCAATAGTGGTATTCTGCAATTGCAACGTATCATTATTAGGAACGCGACCAATGGCTAATAACAAATGCGTCCCATTTATTTCTTTAGTACCTGTTTTCAGGATAATACTCTCTTTTTTATTTTCTTTTACACTAATATCTTTGGCATTAAAAACAAGATTGATACCTTCTGCTCTCATGATTTCAGCTACCACATCGGTTACGGTCTGATCTTCTCTGTTGATCAGTTGTTTATTACGCTCTATAATCGTGACTTCACTGCCAAACCTTCTGAAGATCTGAGCAAATTCTAAACCAATATAACTTCCTCCTATGATGATCAAGTGTTTGGGAATGCTGGTAATTTCCAAAATATTTTCGTTGGTATAAAAAGGAACTTCCCGATATTCTTCAGGAACTACTGCCCTTGCTCCTACATTGATAAATATTTTTTTTGCAGTGAGGATTGTATCTCCAACTTTAATCTCATAGTTGCTCAAAAAATGAGCCTCACCATGATATAAAGTAATTTTTTCATCTCTCTTAATCGCCCTTTCGATATTGGAGCGGGATTCATTGACCAACTCATCTTTACGTTCTTTAATTTTTTTGAGGTTGGCTTTTGTTCCTTTAGGAATTTCAACACCTAAGTCATCACCATGAAAAGCATCCCAGACTCTTCGGGCACTGGCGACATACGCTTTGGTAGGGATACAGCCATTATTGACGCATGTTCCTCCTAAAAAGCTCTTTTCAATAATGGCAACAGTTCCTTCTTTTGATAGGCTAAAAGCCAAAGGAATGCCTGCCTGTCCGCTTCCGATAATAATATAATCAAACTTTTTCATAGAATTTTTGTTTTTTAAACACTGAGCTAATTTCAAAAAATTACTTCACCAATCGTAATCCTGAAAACTGCCAACGCATTGAAGCATGAAAAAAATTACGGTAGGTGTTTCTGCTATGATTCTCCGGCGTTGCTGCTGAAGCTCCTCTTAAAACCATTTGATTCACCATAAATTTTCCGTTATATTCTCCTAATGCACCGGGTGCTTTATTAAAATTAGGATAAGCCAGATAAGCACTGTTCGTCCATTCCCAAACTTTTCCCCAGGACAATTGGCTACTGGCTATTTCCCACTCAAATTCTGTGGGCAATCGCATTTCTTTCCATTGGGCATAAGCAAAAGCTTCGTAATAATTCAGGTGCATTACAGGTAAATTTGCTGCCATTTTCTGCAAGCCATTTAAATCATATACATACCATTCATTTTCTATTTTATGCCAGTACAATGGTGCTTCAATTTCATTTTCATTAACCCAGGCCCAACCTTCATCATGCCAGTAATTAAAGTTTCTGTAACCGCCATCTTGTATAAACTGCAGGTATTCCCCATTGGTTACTAATGTATTTGAAATCTCAAAATCAGCCACATATACTTTATGTCTTCCTAGTTCATTATCAAAACAGAATGAAGATCCTGTATGTCCAATTTCATACACCCCCGCTTCAATTTTTATAAAACCAGTCTCTTTCTCTTCTGGAATAGGTGAAAAATGATTACCATAATCAGGAAAAGTGGCCTGTGTTCCTAACAGGTATTTTATATCGTATACTAAAAGTTCCTGATGCTGTTCTTCATGATTGATTCCAATCTCAATGATATCAAGTATTTCCTGATTCAAATCATTTTTCATAAACAGTTCAACGGCAGCTGTAACATAATTTCTGTAAGCATAAACAGCTTCTACAGATGGTCTTGTCATAAATCCTCTGGCAGGACGCTTTACCCTTTTTCCAACTGTATTGTAATAACTATTAAATAAATAAGAGAAATCAGGATGGTAAACTGTGTAGTCAGGGTCGTGTTTCGTGAGTAGAAACTCTTCCCAAAACCAGGTAGTATGGGCCAAATGCCACTTTGGCGGCGAAGCAAAATCGCTGGGTTGCACGGAATAATCCTCTACAAGTAAGGGCGTGCAAATTTGTTCTGTTTTTTGTCTGACTTTTAAGAAACGTGCTATCATATTATTAAATTACTGCTGTTCGTGAGTTTGTATTATACTCTAAGTTAGTAATTTAAAAAACAGAATAATTAATTTTAAATAAAAAATAGTATTAATTTAATAATTCAAGTCCAGAATTCGCATCTTGTTTTCGAATTAAGACTTAACTATAAATAGCTTACGTTAGAAATTTTCAGTTCAGCATCAAAAGTGTAAAGTCTGGGTATTCCCGTTGCGATATTTACTTTTACAATATCAAGCGGATTGATGTTTTCAAGATACATCATCAGGGATCTCAGACTATTGCCATGGGCTACTATTAAAACATTCTGTCCCATTTTTAGTTTTGTTTCTATTTCGGTTTTATAATAAGGAACTACCCGGTTGTAAGTATCTAAAAGGCTTTCGCCATCGGGAGGACATACATCATAACTTCTTCTCCAGATATCTACCTGAGCAAGACCATACTTTTTCGCCGTTTCTTCTTTATTAAGTCCTTGCAAAGTACCATACATTCGCTCATTAAAGGCTTTATTTTTTACTACAGGAATTGTTACCTTCATTTCCTTCAGGATAATCTGTAAACTTTCCTGAGCCCTTATAAGCATAGAAGTATAAGCAATATCGAAAACATAACCAATGAGTTTGTCTCCTGCCAACTTTGCTTGTTGTTTTCCACTCTCTGTGAGCGGAACATCAAGAATTCCTGTAAATCGATTCTCTAAATTGTAAAGAGATTGTCCGTGTCTGACAAAAACTAATTGTGCCATTTTCTGTATTTGAAGCCATATTAAAGCTAACATAAAGATAAACAAATGGTGCATTAATTTTAGAATTGTACAAATCAAATTATATATCTAATTATAATTCTAAATTTACTACTTAAAGTTATTTGATTACAGCAGATATTGGACATTATACATGTTAACAAAAAAAGAGCGTTGAAAACTGCTAAAGAGTTTGATACCACCAAAAATACTTTATAAATGTTGTACTACTTACAAGTGTTATGAAAACGGAAGTTTTCCTGGCAGAGGAAGAAAAAATTTTATCTTGAAAATATGAAAATCTTTGAACTAAAAAAAGAACGTACAAAATTACAGCTAAGATTGTAAATATTGCAAAATGGACTTTTTTTATGACTAAAATTTAGGCTTGAAAATTCTAAAATCCAAAAAATATAGAAAACTGAAAACGGCAAAAAGAGTGGTTCTTTAAAATTAAGAGCTTTGGGGAATATTAAAAATTTTATTATAACATTTAAAACAAAATACCTTGTTACAGATCCTATTTGTAATTTGAATTTTTAGTGATCCCCAGAAAATGTTACACGGTCAAAAACATGATTTATAATTTAGTTTTTACCTCTTTATAAATTTCAATTTTACCTATAACATCAAAATCTAGAGTGTAGTCAGTAGTATGCTCATAATTTTCATCCATCAGCACAATCATCTCAGCCTGATAAATTGAATTACTCAAATTTAACTTTGGATTTTTGGATAGAATAAAATAATACGGGAAAGCACTTTGAGATAAATTATTAGTGATAATCAAATCAAATCCTTCTCTGTTAGTTTCCTCCACAAAACAAGGACCCGGAAAATTAATTACATTTTGATCTATAAACTCTTTAAATTGTTCAAGCTCTGCTCTATTAAAAGAAAGTCCTTGCAAGTTTAAAGTAGTAAATTTATCAAGTTTGCACCATTTTAAGTTGACAATTAATTTTTTAAAATCAAAACCGTATTTAAAATATACCAACTGCGTGTTTATTGTATACATGAGTCTTTTTCTAAAAAAATTATTTATTATTTTCTATCACTATTTCTGATTGCTTCACCTGTATTTTATGTCTTATTTGAAAATCACTTAAAATCTTATATTTTCACTACTAACTTACTGTAATTTAAGACTAAAAAATAATGATCTGTCACATTTAGAATCATTCTAATGGCTGTACAGTGATAACAAAAGGTATTTTGAAGTAATTTTATTTAGAAATATAAATTATAAAAATGAATGTTATTAACAGAGAGGCCTTGCAGGATACTCTTAAAAATATAGATGAAAAAATTGATCAGTTAAATAATCAAAAAATCACAGCTTTTTTTGAGTCTCTGGGATTACTTCAAAGAAATGATATTGTCAAAGATTATCTGAATTGGGAAAATATACTTATTGTAGTTCCCAGCCGCAGTATTTTAGATGAAGTAAAAAAATATAAGGATTCAATATCCCGAATTTCATTTATTACGAATCCTAATGCAAACCAGATTCATATTTATGATTTTAACGATTGGAAAACCAGTACCAGGAATAAAACACAATTTCAAATTAGGGAATTTCTAAAAACTAATTTTGGAGGCGCACCAAAAACCGCTGAAGATCCGGATTGGATTAAACTAATATAAAATAGAATTATGCACAGTGAAAACCATTACATCAACAGAAGCGGATGGCTCAGGGCAGCTGTTCTGGGGGCAAACGACGGCATTTTATCTACTACCAGTTTAGCCATTGGTGTAGCGGCAGCAAGTGTTACCAGAGAGCCTATTTTACTGGCGGCGGTAGCAGGTTTGGTAGCTGGTGCACTTTCTATGGCAGCAGGCGAATATGTGTCGGTAAGTTCCCAGTCTGATGTAGAAACTGCCGATTTAAAAAGAGAAAAAATCGCTCTTGAAACTCTTCCGGAAGAAGAACTGGAAGAACTGACAGATATTTATATTCAAAGAGGATTAAATAAAGAACTGGCCCGACAGGTTGCTATCGAATTAACGGCTCATGATGCTCTCGAAACTCATGCACGCGATGAACTCGGTATTAATGAAATCACGCAGGCTAATCCGTTAACTGCTGCTTTTGCATCAGCTGTTGCATTTATTGTTGGAGGCATATTACCACTGTTGGTGGCTATTTTTGCACCTCTAAAAGAAATGGTGTTCTATCAATATGGTTTTTCGATACTTTTCCTGGCATTCTCAGGAGTATTAGCCGCAAAGGCAGGCGGATCAAAAATACTAAAAGCAGTATTGCGTATCTGCATTTGGGGGACTTTTGCTATGGCAATGTCGGCATTGGTTGGTTATATTTTTGGTGTTCATACTACTTAATTATGTTTATCACTATTTTCCAAAGGCAAAAAAAAATACCCCCAAAATTATAGGGATTAAACTGATTGTCACAGATTTTTTTATTAAAGCCAACACAATGTTTCTGCTTGATACAGATCTTTCTTAATATAAAGCTTTAGGTCTAATTACGAACAAACGTCTTACATAAAAATATTAATCGAATCTTAAGCAATTAAAAAAAATAAGACTCGTAACAATTCGTTATTTCGTATATACTAAAAACAGACCGTAAAATGAAACTAATAACATTGTTTCTATTATTAACAGTGCTTCCTATAAATTGGGAACCTGACTTTAATAATGCGAAAAAAATCGCAAAAGAAAAGCACGAATTAATTCTGTTGAATTTCTCCGGTTCAGATTGGTGCGGACCATGTATTGTGACCCGCAGAGACTATCTCGAAAGTCAAACATTTACAGACATGGCAAATGAAAATTTAGTATTAGTAAATGCTGATTTTCCAAGAAAAAAGAAAAACATTGGAACTCCTGAACAAGTAAAACGAAACGAAGATTTAGCCGAGATTTACAATAAAGAAGGAAGTTTTCCTCTAACCCTGCTTCTTGATGCAGATGGTAAAGTACTTAAAACCTGGCATGGAAAACCTGAAACAACGCCTGAGCAATGGACTGCCGAAATAAAAGCGATCTGTGATAGCAAAAAATAACATATTAAAAAATCAGAAATATTCGCAATCCCTAAAACTCATGGGAAACAACTTTACCATTACAGTTGTTGCCGAAAATGAGAAAAAGGGAAATGAGAATATCAATCTTGCCATTGAGGAAATCAGACGCATTGAAAAACTGCTGACCACTTATAAAGATGATAGCCAGACCAATCTGATTAATAACAATGCCGGAATTGCACCTGTAAAAGTAGATCCCGAAGTTTTTAATCTTATTGAAAGAAGTTCCGGAATTTCCAGAATTACACAAGGCGCTTTTGATATTTCGTACGGAAGCATCGATAAAAGTCTTTGGAATTTTGACAAGGCTATGACCCAACTGCCTGACCCCGAAACAGCACTCAAAATGGTACACCTTATTGATTATAGAAATATCATTTTAGATAAAGAAAACTCAACCGTATTCCTGAAAGAAAAAGGAATGCGAATAGGTTTTGGCGGAATCGGAAAAGGTTATGCGGCCGAAATGGCCAAACAAGTGCTAATAAAACATAATGTGCAAAGCGGGATCATCAATGCCAGTGGAGATCTCTCTGCCTGGGGATTGCAGCCCAATGGCAAAAAATGGACTATTGGCGTAGCAGATCCCGATGCTCCAAATGCAGCTTTCTCTTATATGAAAATATCCAATAAAGCAGTGGCAACATCCGGAAACTATGAAAAGTTCGTAGTCATTAACGGGAAAAAATATTCGCACACCATTGACCCAAAAACAGGGCTGCCAATAACCGGAATAAAAAGCGTGACCATTATCGCTGCCAATGCTGAATTTGCAGATGCAATGGCTACTCCAATTGCCGTTATGGGTATAAAAGCAGGCTTGTTTTTAATAGATCAAATACCAGATCTATTTTGCATAATAATAGATGACAACAACAAAATTTACACTTCAAAAAACATCAACCTGAAATGAAAAAGCCAAAACAAAAAGCGCTCGTACTGTTATGCAGCATTGCTTTTACGGGCATTCTATTCTCCTCTTGCACATCGGTAAAAGAATACCAGAAAGGAAAAATCAACGATTCTGAAATGGTACTTTCGAACAGGAAAATCGAAAAAACAGAACTCAGTTTTCAATCCTACCGAGAAGGAGCTTCCGGAGCAAATTCAGGAAAAAGTGGCGGTGGCTGCGGTTGTAACTAATTTTCATCCTATTCTAAAATGAAAAGAATATTTATTACAGGACTTGCTTTACTGGGATTGTTTCAACTAAGAGCGCAAAATGTTCCTACTGATTCTACCAGTTATAAAAGCAAAAAATTAAAACTGGAAGAGGTAAATTTAGTTTCGAGTTATTACAAGCAAAACGGAGACAACTCAGCCGTTACAGGCGGAATTGGTTCTGAACATCTTACCGATATTGCCAATACCATTGACGTAAAGTTAGTAAAATACGGAGAAACCGGAATCAAGCATACTTTTGATATTGAAGCCGGTATTGATCATTATACCTCTGCATCTTCAGATATGATTGATTTGAGCGCCAATTCATCTGCTTCCTCTTCAGACAATCGCTTCTACCCTTCTTTGACCTATATTAGAGAAAATGAAGCAGCGGGAAGAACTATTGGAATTGGAGTTTCGTCATCGACTGAGTTTGATTATCAGTCTTTTGGTGGTAATATTAGTTTTTCTCAAAAAACCAGAGACCGCAATGGAGAATTTACTGCTAAATTCCAAACCTTTATAGATCAGTTAAAATTAATTGAACCTGTGGAGCTACGTGCTCCTGGAAGCGAAGGTTATGATAGTGCCAACCGAAATACTTTTGCCGGAACTTTAAGTTACTCTCAGGTGGTAAACAAAAATCTGCAGGTCATGCTGGTGGGTGATGTGATCAGTCAAAACGGATATTTAAGTCTTCCTTTTCACAGGGTTTATTTTACAGATGGTTCAGTGCATCAGGAAAAAATGCCGGATACAAGGTTAAAAATTCCGTTGGGAATCAGAGCCAGTTATTTTTTGGGAGACAATGTAATCATTCGAGCTTACTACCGATATTATTCTGACGACTGGAGTTTAAAAGCCCATACCGCTGATCTTGAAATTCCTGTAAAATTAACTCAGGCATTTTCAATAAGTCCGTTTTACAGGTATTATACCCAAACCGGAACGAAGTATTTCAAACCTTACGGAGAACACACAGCAGCAGATGAATACTACACCAGTAATTATGATTTGTCTAAGTTCGACAGCAGTTTCTTTGGGATGGGAATGAAATTTACACCTCTTAACGGAATCTTTGGTCTCAAACACTGGAATACTTTAGAGATTCGTTACGGTCATTATACCAGAACAACTAATATGACTTCGGATATTATAAGTATCAATATTAAGTATAAATAGAATTTAATTAGATAAAAAAACAGAAAGCCCGATTATAAATAATTGGGCTTTATTCAATCAGAATATCTGATTTTTCTCACTAAGAAAATTTAAGTCGTGTCCCTAAATAATTACTTGTCTTAAGCAATATCTAATGAACTTTTATGATTTTATAATAATAAACAAACCTAAATTAAATTTATTGAACTAAAAGCTAAAAATGGTTGATATCAGGATATTGCTAAGAATCTAACATCGGGATTACGTCTTCGAAAAAGAGAATTTAGCGGTAAGGTCACCTATCGTGCCGACGGATATTTAGGTAATTACATCATTGTTGATCCATTAAATAATATTGTTGCCCTTAGAATGATAAGCCACGCGAGTCATAAGGAAGAAAAGGATAACTTTTCAGATTTCGGTAAACAGGTAATTGATTTAATAGAATAGACAACAGTAATAATAAAAAAATTTTCTATAATTTACTTTTGGCAAAACAAAAATTGGCAATTACCCGCCGATTGTTATAAGTATGTTTTTACAATGTTTATTTTTCGAAGACAAAAGGCTGTAATCCAACTGGCTGCTAAAGAAAATAAAAATACTATACCAAATTTCCATAATGCATGTATTTCATATTTCATTAAAAAAAACTGTCCCCACAATACAAAAAAGTAGTGAAGAAGATATATCAGGTAAGCATTTTCGGCTAATGAATTCCATAATCTGTGACTACGCTTTACAATAGTTTTAAACAAACCTATAAACGCCATACAAGAAGCTGTACATGTACCAACGTATAAGGTGTAATAAATCATCCACGCTACGAATTCAGGCATAAGGCCATTATCAACAAACTGGCCCAGAATGTCCGTTCTATTATGGTAAGTTACCGCACTATAAAAAACCAAGGATACAATAAGCCAATATTTCCATTGAATAACAAAACGCGAATTCGATGAAAAAATATGATTATCAAAATCGCTGTTACCTACAATAGCACCCAGTACAAAATAACCAAAATAGGCAAGTAATCTACTCAGTTGAAAATCAAGCGGTCCAAAAGATACCCATTTTCCAGCTCCAATGCAATACGCTACAGGTACATATAAAATAAAAGTAATACAAAATAAGACCGCAAAAACAGCTACTGGCCGATTGGTAAAAAATGAAATTTTATCAGAATGTCTATTCCATTTTTCTTTTATAAGAGGATATATAATTCCCAGAATTAAATTAAAGAAAAACAATACTCCTATAAACCAAGGCGGACCGGGAGGCCAGTTTTCAATGGTAAAAAAGTCTATTACATAATCTGAAATATTAGTACTTTGATGTGCCAGATAATAAGCTGGGAAATAAGAAAAAAGCATTAAGATTGTACCTAAAAAAAGAAACGGAATAAAGAGCCTTTTAATTCTGTCTCTTACAAAATATATAGCTCCTTTCTTCTCTATACTTTTCACCAGAAAAAGCCCACCTATAAAAAACATGAGAAACATAAAGAAAATATCATTATAATTTCGAATATATCCATACCAATCCATCTATTATGATCTACAATTGGGGCGGTAGAATTAATATAAGCGCTACTGTCAAACCATGCAAAAGTTGTATAAGCTAAGGAGGTATGATGAGCTACTACCAGTACGGTAATAAATGATTTTAGATAATCCAGCCAGAGTGTCCTGGAATTTTGCGATTTTGATGTCATAGTAAATAATTGATGTTTTATAATCATAGACGCATATTCTAATTAAAACGTTGTATCATACCTGAAAAAATATTAATTGCTATAACCTCTCCCACTAACTTAACTGATTTCAGGCTTATAAAAAATTAATTGTTTGTTTGTACCGCTTAAAACTTTAATAATAAACCAACAATAGTGAGATTTTTATTCGTTTGAAATTTAAACATTAATTTATACTTTCGTTTTTATCAATTTCATTTGGTCAACCCTCAAAAAAACATACTGAATAAATACTCCCTTATTAAAGCTTTTATAAACATACAAAATGACGATTATTGAAACTGAAAGAACGTATATAAATCAGATCAAACCAATTGATTTAGAAGCGCTATACTCCATTTGTGGGAATACCGAATTAATGAAGTATGTAGGCGATGGCAAACCTTTGTCAAAAGAACAAACACAGAAATGGATCGACGTTTCAATTTTAAATTATAAATTAAAGGGTTTTGGCATGTATGGAGTATTCTCTAAGGATAATAATACACTTATTGGATACTGCGGTTTGATTTTTTCGTCAGATATCAATGATTATGAATTAATTTATGCTTTGGATAAGCAATACTGGGGAAAAGGTTTAGCAACCGAAATTGCAAATGCCGTAGTAAAATATGGTTTTGAAAAATTAAAAATTAAAACGATTTTCGCATCAATAGATCCTGCTAATAAAGTTTCCGAAAAAATACTTTTGAAAATTGGTTTTTTAGAAAAATTCAGAAGAGAAGATGAATTCGGTCTTGAAACAATATATTTTAATCTTAACCAAATATAAGTAAACCTGCTCTGGTTAACTGCTTAAGGTTTAAAGTCTTCATTAATAAGAACCGTGATTGTCTTTGCAAAACTTACGCCACCTGATAAAATCACTCTTCCTAAAAAAAACAATTGTTTACTGTTTTTTCTCTAAAAGTTATTTTACTTCCGGAACTATTATTTGATATTTTCCGCTAAGATGCATTAGGCTAAAAAGGTACATCAGCCCATCATAGTAAGGGTCAAAATAACCATCCTCATAGGGTTCGAACTTGGCATTCCAGACCGCATGAACAAAATCTATACTTTCTTTATCCGGATTAATGAGTGACGCAGTAGCAGAAGTTGCCACTAATCCTATCGAGTGTCTGAGTTTTTTTACCGGACCGGCCTGCAGAATAAAATCTGGCGTAGAACCGTCGAGATTGTATTGATCTACGTAAGTTGCCATTCCTTTCGATCTCAGAAAATTTTGAAATCGCTTAGCATAATCTTCCTGCCATTTTTTATCTTTTCCGTACCAGGTATAATCCATTGCAATATTCATAGGAACACGCCAGGAATCGTAACGAAATCCTCCCGGCATCCAGGGTGTAGGATGCGGTTCACCATTAAACTCCGTGTAATCTGAAGTCAGTCCTGTTAAGGGATGACAGGCTTTATGAAGAAAATCACGAGAAACATCTGCACATTCTTTATAAAATTGCTCATGTCCATCTTTGGCATACAATGCCCATATTTCATAAAATGCAGGAACATGATACGACGGATCTGTCCAGTGATATCCTCCTCCTTCAGGCACAAAAGATATTTGCTTATGTTCTGTATTTATAATATTATGAATGTTACCGGTGCCGTCTTTTTTCCACATGGCATCCAATATTCTTCTAGCCTCTTTGTAGTAGTTTATTCCGGTATCATTGCCCCATTTATTAGATGCAAAAAGCAGACTGGTTATATAATACAATTCTCCATCTGAGGCAGAACCAGGAGAATTTTGTTTCTTGGTTTGCGGATTTACACTCCATGCAAAATAGCCTTCTCTTGGTCCGTCCTGATGTTGCATGTATTTGACGGACCACCTCCAGATGCGATCGAAAACTTCTTTTTTATTGAGCTGAACCGCGACCATCATTCCGTAAGACATTCCTTCAGTACGGGCATCTTTATTTTTTACATCAGAAACATAGCCTAACGAATCGCTTTCTTCAAAATATACCCGATTAGGTCCTTCAAAAATATCATAATAGGCCTGAGATACCTTTTTGTCTATTTCTATTTGGCTGTAACCTGCTGCTGCAAAAAGATTACGGTATAAAGGTCTTTTAGATTCTGATTTTTCGACTTTCTTTTTATTTTGACAAATAACAAAAGCGGGAACAATCAACATACAAAAAATTAGTAAAAGTCGAATTTTAACGAGCGATTCGCTTATGAAAGTATTTATAACCATGTTTAATTTTTTAATTGATTTAATTTAAAACTTATTAAATTGTTTTACTTCTTTCTAAATATGTAGACATTTTCCTGATCAGCGTAAATAAGTTATTCATACAAATATATAAAAAACAACTATAAAACAATCGGTTGTTTTTAGTATTCATTAAAACTTTATTAAAAAATATCATAATAAAAAACATTATATTCTTTTTTAAAGCCTAAAAAACAAATTAAAACAAATTAATAAAATAGATCCAGAATTTATTTCTCTGGCTAAACAGCTAGATTCTTTTTAAAAATAGGTGATTAAAAAAAATACAATTGGTTGCTGTAAGTACAATCTACAGATTGACAAAAAAACCATACCGAAGAATTAATAAATATTTAAAGGGCATTTTACTGTTCTAAAAACTTTATTAAATAATCAAGGTTTTATTTCTTCATAATATATCAAGACCAAAAAAAAACTCACTTACTTTAGTAATATAACTTATCATGTATTTAAAAAAAACAGTAATTTATATAATAGATTTACTTAAACTAAACAATGCTTCAAATGAACTATTAAAGGCTTCAAAAATGATAATGCTTTTTGAGATTTCAAACTATTTTTACTCTCCTGATTTTATTAGTAATGAAACACAAATAGAAGGTTTCTTTTTTTTGATAAACAATCAGTTTAAATATTTTTAAATTAAAAATAGCAGGTAAAAAAGAACAAAACAACCCGTATATATTATGAGTAAAACATCGCAAAAACTTTCTGTTCTGGAAAAAATAGGCTACGGTTTAGGTGATTTTGCAGCAAATTTGATTTTTCAGACTTTGCTGACTTTTTTAGCTTTCTTTTATACAGATGTTTATAAAATCCCCGCTGGAACAGCTAGTATAATTATTTTTGTGGGTGGCTTTATTGGTGCTTTTTTTAATATCATTATGGGAGTTATTGCTGATCGTACGCGAACACGCTGGGGAAAATTCAGACCCTGGATATTATGGACTGCAGTTCCTTTCGGGATTGCTTCTGTGCTCTCTTTTTTAACTCCTGCTTTTGGAGCAAACGGTAAGATCATCTATACCCTGCTTACTTACTTTTTTTTGGTACTTATTTACTCCGCAAATAATTTGCCTTATGTAGCCTTGAGCGGTGTATTAACAGGCGACAGGAAAGAACGAAATAGTCTTTCCTCCTATCGTTTTGTGGCTGTTATGATAGCGCAATTTATAATTCAGTCGTTTTTATTACCATTGGTTCTAATTTTAGGGCATGGCAATAAAGCAGTTGGTTTTAAAAATACAATGATCCTGTTTGCTGTTGTTGGGGTGATTTGCTTACTCATTACTTTTTTTACTACCAGAGAAAGAATTATACCTGCAAAGAATCAGGAATCTTCAATTAAACAGGATTTTATTGATTTATCTAAAAATGGACCGTGGCTGGTTATGTTGCTGGTTACCATTCTGGTATTTATAACCTTATCGCTAAAAGGAGGAATGTATGTTTTCTATTTCAAATATTATTTGGATCCTGCCGCTCAAACTGATTTTTTGAATAATATTGGCTTTACGTCACTTGTTAATGGACTCAATAATTCCCTAACAGCAATGGGACTTGTAGATTTTCAGTGGCCAAAAGATGTTCCCACTTCGGCATTTAGTCTTTTTAATGCCGGAGGAATTATTTTCATGATTTTTGGAATTGTATTTTCAAAATCGCTTGCTGATTCCTTTGGCAAAAGAAATATCTACATCATTTTTATTTTCTTATCTGCCATTAGTTTACTCGTTTTTAATTTCTATAGCAGAACAGCGATTGCACTAGTTTTTATAACCCAGTTGTTACATGGATTTATTTACGGAATCACGATTCCGCTATTGTGGGCAATGATGGCTGATGTAGCTGATTACAGTGAATGGAAAAACAATCGAAGAGCAACTGCAATGGTTTTTTCAGCAATGCTTTTTGGATTAAAAATAGGAATAAGTATCGGCGGTGCATTAGGCGCTGCTTTTCTGTCTAAATATGGTTACGTAGCCGAGGAAGTCAATCAAGTACCGGCGGCAGTAGAAGGAATCAAACTTTCTATAAGTATCTACCCCGGCTTTATATTTATTATAAGTGCAGTTCTTTTGTTTTTTTATGTAATAGATAAAAAATTAGAAATTGAGATTGAAAAAGATTTAAATGAAAGAAGAGATCATGACAAAAAAATAGAGGATTAAAAATTACAAGAAAATCAGCGTTATGATTACTCTCTCTGCCTTTAAAAAAAATGTAATACCTTTTTTAAAGCTCTAAATAACCACTTTTATGTATTCTTTTGAAAAACAAATAATTGGTTTTGGATTTAATATTATATATTTAATTTTAATTTACTAATCATTTTATAATGTCCCAAAAAAAATATTTTAGAGTCAGCGTCATTTTATTTTTTATCATAAATAATTTGTTTTCTCAAAATACATTTGAAAACTATCAATTTAGGTTACTGAATAATGAGACTTCAAAAAGCGGCATCTATACCATTGCGCAGGATCATTTTGGCGTTATGTGGTATGGTACAAATGGTGCAGGTTTGTATAAATATGATGGTGTAAATTATGAAGCTTATGAGCAAAATTCCAGACTTAGCAATTCTATTAATAGCAATCTAATTTATGCTACTTACGTCGATAAACACAACCGGTTGTGGGTAGGAACAGATGAAGGATTATGTCTTTACAATAGAAATTTAAATACTTTTGAGAGTATTGATATTCAAAAAAAAATAAAAAAAGAAACTGTTATTTCTGTCAAAAGTATTATTGAGGACAATAATGGTAATCTTTATTTAGGAACCTTCAATAGCGGTTTACTCAAGTTCAACATAAAGTCGCGGGAAATCATTAAAATTAATCCCGATAATCCCGGCAAAGCAAATTATCTTATTAACTGCCTGGTAAAAGACAAAAGAGGAACCATTTATCTGGGCACAAACTTTGGCCTAAAAGTACTTGACCCCATAAAAAATGAGATTAAAAAAGTGTACATTGACAAAGGCAATGAATTGCTCTCAGGAACAATCATTTCTATGTTTCTTGACAGTCGCCAAAACTTATGGATTGGTAATGGATTTAAAGGACTCCTAAAAGTAGATTTATACTCTAGAACAAAACAGGTTGTTTCTTATCCCATTACAAAAAAAAGAATTATGTCGATCCTGGCAACAGATCCTAAAACGATTCTTTGTGCTACAGAAAATGACGGTTTAATTGTTGTGAACGATCAGGGGGTTGTTCAAAAAAAATATGTAAACAATAAATTCAATATCCGTAGTTTAAGTTCTAATTCTGTTTGGTCCTTATTTTTAGATAAAGAAAATAGAATTTGGCTGGGATATTATAACAAGGGTTTAGGCATTTTTGATAAAGTAGACAGTAAGGTAAGCATAATCGAAAGTTTACCGGGAAATCCACAATCCTTACAAACTAATTGTGTAACCAGTGTTGCAAAAGACCATAAAGGCAACTTATGGATTTCTATGGAGGGCGGCGGTGTTGACATTTATGAACCTGAAAACAAAATCTTTAAGCACATTAACAAATCAAATAGCAGCTTTTATTCAGGATTAACCAACGATAATATCACAAATGTTTTTATTGATAAAAAGCAAAATATCTGGCTATCGAGCTGGAATGAGGGCATTTTTCTGTTAAAAAAAGGAAGTACAAAATTTATTAATTACAACACAAAAAACACTCCTAATTTAACCTCAGACAATATTATGAGTATTGCTGAAGATTCCCGGGGTGTTATTTGGATAGGCACTTTTTCAAAAGGTTTGCATTATTATACACCAGCAGACGCTCAATTTCACTATTGCCATTCTAAGCCTTTCTATACAAACGGACTCACAAATTTAGATATTAGAAAGGTAATGGTAGATTCAGATGATGCCGTTTGGGTAGGTTCTACAACGGGTTTATATCAGGTCAAAACAAATGATTATGTTTCTTTTTCAGTAACTTCTTTTCGGGATAAAATGTCTGAAAAGTTTAAAAATCATAAAAGTACACATACCATTAACACTTTGTATGAGTCCGGAAATAAAGAAATCTGGATTGGTACTGATGGCGCCGGATTATTCAGCTACAATAAAAAAACAGATTCGCTCAAGTGGTACATCAATTTTGAGGGGCTTCGCGAAAAATCAATTTCTTCGATTGTAGAATCTAATGTTGGCGACATTTGGTTAAGCGGAAAAAAAGGCATCACTAAATTAAATTTAAAAAACAAAACTGCCGTAAACTACTCCACTTATGATGGTTTACCGGGAAATGACTTTAATAATAATGCTGTTCTTAAAGATGAAAAAGGATTACTCTATTTTGGAAGTTATGAAGGCTTAAACTACCTTGATCCTGAAAGTTTAGTCAAAAGCAAAAAGAAGCTTCCGATTTACTTAACTGATCTCAAAATTTTTAATAAATCAGTTGGCCCGCTTGAAGAAAATTCACCTTTAATAAAAGTAATATCAGAAACAAAAAAAATAATACTCAAACATGATCAGTCTGTATTTACGATTGATTTTATTGCCGTTAATTATTCTTTTCCTGCCAAAAATGAATTTGCTTATTATCTCGAAGGTTTCGAGGATTCGTGGAATTATGTTGGTAATAAACGCTCGGCAACGTACACCAACTTAACATCCGGCCACTATGTTTTTAAGGTGAAATCAGCCGAAAAAAATGGAGTCTGGAGTCAGCCACTAGAATTAAAAATAGAAGTTTTACCGCCCTGGTGGAAAAGCTCTTTTGCTTATCTCTTTTATGCTTTATTACTACTTGCCGCAGTTCATTTTGGCAATCAATACTATCAAAATCGCTTTAAACAAAAGCAGATCATACAATTCGAAAAGCAAAAGGCTATTCAGATTGAAAAGTTAAACAATAAAAAATTACAATTTTTCACCAATATCTCACATGAATTCAGAACGCCTCTAACTTTAATTTTAAATCCATTAGCAGATATAATTAAAAATAATAGCCAGGATGTACCCGACACAGTATTAAATAAACTTCAGACTATTCAAAAAAGCTCTGAAAGACTTTCGAGATTAATCAATGAGTTAATGGATTTTAATCAACTGCAGTTTAATAAAATGACTCTTCAATTACAGCTGATTGACGTAATTGATTTTACAAAAGAAATCGTGAGTTATTTTGATGAAGAAGCATTGAGCCGCGGAATTAAGCTTGTTTTTGAATCAGACAAAACAGTATTAAAAGATTGGGTAGATCCTAAAATGTTCGAGAAAATAATTTTTAATGTAATTTCTAATGCTTTTAAAGTGACACCTGATCATGGAGAAATAAAAATCAAAATAGTATCTAACGAAGAATCAATTCATTTTCCGCTGATAAATTCCACTGGTACCAATGATTACTTTAAGATTATTATTGAAGATACAGGCGCGGGATTAGATAAAAAAGACATTAAAAAAATATTTGATCGCTTCTATCAGGTAAACAACTTAAATAAAGCCTATTACGGAAGCACCGGAATAGGACTGGAAGTTGTTCGCGGATTTGTAGAATTACATAAAGGAATAATCGAAGTAGAAAGTGAACTGGGTGTAGGCACTATTTTTAAACTAGTATTCCCTATTGGAAAGGAATTTTTTAATGAAACCGAAATACTTCTTGAAGAATTTAAAAAGGAGAAAAAAATAAGCTTTACACCTACTGAGGAAAAAGCCCCACTACCATCACAAGATACCGGGGAGAAACAAGATAGGGTTCATACCATTTTGATCGTTGAAGACAATGTCGAATTGCGAAATTATTTAAAAACAGAACTCAAAAAAGAATACAAAGTTATAACAGCAGAAAACGGTCAGGTGGGTCTGGAACTAGCTTTGCAAAAATTGCCCGACTTAATTTTAACAGATGTTATTATGCCGGTCATGAACGGCTTAGAATTGTGCAAAAACATCAAAGCCGATTTAAAAACAAGCCATATTCCGTTGATGATGCTATCTGCAAAAGCATTAATTAAAGATAAACTGGAAGGGATTGACTCTGGTGCAGATTTGTACTTGAGTAAACCTTTTGATATGGATATTCTAAGATCCAGTTTAGTGCAGTTGATTAACAGCAGACAAATTATGTTTAATAAATTTTACAACGGAATTACTCCAAAAGCAAAAGAAAAAACAACTACGTTAGATAATGAATTTATAAAAAATATCCTGAATTACATTAATGAAAATATTAGTAAACCAGAGTTAAGTGTCGAAGTTCTGGCCTCGAAAGCATTTTTAAGCAGAAGCCAATTGTATCGAAAAATTAAAACACTAACGGGAGTAACTGTAAATGAGTTTATTCGTAATGTGCGTTTAGAAAAAGCAAAAGAATTAATAGAACTAGGCAATGATACCATAACCGAGATTAGTTTTAAAGTTGGTTTTAGCTCTCCTTCTTATTTCACAAAATGTTACAAAGAAAAATACGGTTATCTCCCTACTCAGAACAACAAACAATAAAATTTAAATAAGAAGATCAAAAGGCGGTTTATACCGTCTTTTTTTTGCTCTGTTCACAACCCAATAGTTCATTCATTTTAAGAAAGTTGAATTTTATTAATTAATACCCATCATTTAATTTAGAAACAATAATCAGTTTGATGCTGCATTGAAATTAAGTTCACTTTTTATTTAATAAATCATAAAATACGTAGAAATAGCAATTTTATATTATAGATAATAAATAAACTATATCTAAAAAATATTAATATATTTTTTGGTTTTTTAATTTAAAACAAGCACAAAAACACCGAATAACCTATTTTCATAAACTTTATGCTACAAAATTTATAATTTTTGCATCATATTTAGTATGTGAATTTTATGTTAACATCATACTTTTGGATCTAACAAAAAAACTTTTACTAACAACTTAAACACAATCTTTAATATGGAATGAAAACAAAAATTATGCATTTAAAAGCGCTCTTTTTTTCAATTAAAATTAGACAACTCTTCTTAGTAGTGTTTCTAAAATTTAAAAATAAAAAACAGCCAATAAACTTAAATCATGATTGTTACAATAATTAAACTTTACAACCAAACAACTATTTAGACTAATCAAAAAACCAATTAAAATGATGTTAAAATTGAAATTTGCAATAATTGCATTGCTAATAATTAGCAGTCAGAATGTAATGGCACAATCAAAGACGATACAGGGGGTGATTACTGATCCTTCAGGGTTTCCTTTGCCAGGTGCCAGCGTTAATGTGGAAGGCACAAAAAATAGTGCCTCAACAGATTTTGATGGTAAATACTCCTTAAAGGGAGTTAACCCTACAGACAAAATAACATATTCTTATGTAGGATTGATTTCGCAAACCATAACTCCTGGTACCAGAACTACAATTGATGTTGTATTGGCACTATCCACCCAAAACTTAAATGAGGTTATTGTAGGTTACGGAACTCAAAAGAGAACAAAAGTAACCGGAGCAATTTCAACAGTAGGTGCAAAAGATATTGCCGCAGTGCCTATCACTAATGCAGAATCAGCTTTACAGGGCCGTGCTGCGGGTGTTACTGTTGTAAATGGCGCACCGGGTTCTAATCCTACAGTTACCATTCGTGGTTTGGCTACGATGGGAAACAGTGCTCCTTTGTATGTAATTGATGGTGTTTTGACAAGTAATTTATCCGGATTAAGCCCTAATGACATAGAGTCAATGTCTGTTTTAAAAGATGCTTCTACAACGGCTTTATATGGTTCAAAAGCTTTCAACGGAGTAATTATGGTAACAACTAAAAAAGGAAAAAAAGGCCCTGGCCAGCTAAATTTTAGTAC
This sequence comes from Flavobacterium sp. C3NV, assembly GCF_046825355.2. Taxonomy (NCBI): domain Bacteria; kingdom Pseudomonadati; phylum Bacteroidota; class Flavobacteriia; order Flavobacteriales; family Flavobacteriaceae; genus Flavobacterium; species Flavobacterium sp. C3NV. The sequence goes on from NZ_JBKQBJ020000020.1 coordinate 25,737, forward strand.
TTATATAGGATCTCAGACCATTACTAAAAGATATGATGTATTAAATACACAGCAATATCTACAATACGCTAAAGATTTAGGAAGTGATTTAACAGCAAGAGCGGCTGAATTTGGAAATATAAACACCAATTGGCAAGACCAAATTTTTCAAAGTGGTTTGATGCAGGATTACAATTTGAGTTTCTCAAATGGTACAGAGACATCTACAAGCCGTTATTCAGCCGAATATTTAAAACAGGAAGGAGCTGTTATCAATACAGGTTTTGAACGCTATTCTTTTAGAGCTAATAATACACAGGATATTGGGAAACTTAAAGTAGGAAGCAATATTGGTGTGTCTTTTAGTACAATCAATCCAGAGCGTAGTTCAGGAGGAAGAACATTATTGGAACACGCTATAAAAATGGCACCTTATTTCCCTATTTACAATGATGCAAATTTAGGCGGGTATCAAGGGCCTAGTGCTATTGACGGTAATGATGCCGAGAATCCGGTACGTGTAGCAAATTTAGGATATCAAAAAATTAATAATTTATCCTTAATAGGAAATATCTACGCTGAATTAGAAATTTACAAAGGGTTAAAATTCAGATCACAAGTTTCCTTAGATTATTATACAAACAAGGATCATACTTTTGTTCCTAGTTTTCAGGATGGTTCTTATCATAAACAAGCATTTTCTACAACAAATGAAACAAATGGACAAGGTCAGACTATTGTTTTTGATAACAGCTTAACCTATAAAACTACTATTGCAGGAAAACATAATCTTGAAGTATTAGGAGTTATTACTAAAATTGATGGAAAATCGCAAACTTTAGCAGCAGGAAGCCGTTACAGTATTTCGGATGAAATTGATCAGTTAAGATATAATGAAGGTAGTTTAGGTTCAGCCAATTATGTAGAAAAAAATATTGGTTATATCGCCCGTATCAATTATGATTATAATGATAAATACATACTTGCCGTTTCAGGACGTAGAGATGCTTCATCTCGTTTTGGAGCTAATAACCGCTGGGGTAACTTCTACTCAGTTGCCTTAGGGTGGAATATTGCTAAAGAAAGTTTTATGGAAAATTCTATTTTCAGCACATTAAAACTTAGAGCCAGTACCGGTACGACAGGAAATGACAGAATAGACAATTATCAGTACGCCGCTACATTACTTACGACTTATAATTATCCAATTAATGGTGGGAATGCACAAGGTGTTTCTATGGGAGTTGCTTCTAATCCTAACTTGAAATGGGAGTCTAAAACAGATAGAAATATAGGTTTGGATTTTGGTTTGTTTGAAGATAAATTTACCGGATCTTTTGAATATTTTAATAATAAAAGCAGTGATATTCTTTTTGCTGTGCCGTTACCTGCATCTGTAGGATCTGCCGGTGGAGGAACTCAGATTCAAAATGTTGCCGATGTGAAAGTAAGCGGATTTGAAATATCATTAGGTTATAATGACCGAAAAGGAGATTTTACATGGTCTGCTGTAGCTAATTTAGGAACAAGTAAAAACGAAGTAACCGGTTTAGCGCCAGGAGTAACTAGTGTGTTAGGTGGTCCGGCAGCCAGAGCTGGTTTAGAAAATTTCTCAAGACTGGAAGTAGGTCAGCCGTTATTCTATTTTTATGGATATCAAACCAATGGAATCTATCAAAATCAGGCAGAAGTAGATGCTGTTTTCGGACAAGGTCAGACTAATATAAAACCAGGTGATATTAAAATTGTTGACCGCGATGGCAATAAAATAATTAATTCAGATGACAAAACAAATATCGGGAATCCATATCCGGATTTTACTTACGGTTTAAACCTTACTGCAGCTTACAAAAATTTCGATTTTAACTGCTTTATATCAGGAGTTCAAGGGAATGATATTTTCAATGCAAATACTTTTGACCTAAAAGGAATGAATCGTTTATTTAATGCAAGTACCGATGTATTAGACAGAGCAACTGTCGTAAATGGCGTTGTCACAAATCCATCTGCTACTTTACCAAGAGCTCAAGGTGCAGATATCAACTGGTCTTCTGCAAATCAGCGTTATATTGAAGATGGATCGTATACAAGACTAAAAAATATAGCCGTTGGATACACATTTTCCGGAGATGCATTTAAGGCTTATTTTTCAAAAATAAGATTCTATGTAAGCGGGCAAAACTTAATTACAATTACAAAATATAACGGTTTAGATCCTGAGATCGCACGTGCAGACGCCAATGCAAATTCTGCAGGTATTGATTTAGGAAGATATCCACAGCCAAAATCTGTGATTTTTGGACTTGATGTTACATTTTAATATATAAAAGAAAATGAGAAAAATAAAATATATACTTATAGTTCTGACAGGAGTTTTAACTATAACTTCATGTGACTCTGGTGAATTAGAATTAACTAATCCCAACACTTTATCACCAGAAACCTTCTTTATAAATGAAGCACAGGTGCAGTCATCTGTAAATGCATCTTATGCAAATCTGCAGACAAGAGGGCTTTATGGCAGAAATTTTTCTTTTGCGATGGATCTTATGGCTCAGGATGCTTTAGGAAACCCCCAGTTAGAAGGAAACAAAAAACCTTTTCAGGATTTTTCTTTTAATGCAGGAAATGATATTATTCAATATTATTGGGAATCCTGTTATAAAGGGATATCCAGAGCTAATTTTGTACTGGATAATGAGGCGAAAATAAATGCTCTTCCAAGTTCGGATTTTTCACAAGAGAAAAAGAACAAATATTTAGGAGAAGCTCATTTTTTAAGAGCCTATTATTATTTTCTGTTAGTAAAACGATTTGGAGATTTACCAATTTACAAAACAGGGACTATTATTGGCAATGCCAGAAGTCCTAAGGCAGAAGTTTATGCCCTGATCGAAGAAGATCTTGTATTTGCGTCTAAAAATCTTTTACCAAGAGCAACAGAAGTACCAGGAAGAGTAAATAAAGAAGCAGCTTATGCCTATCTGGGAAAAGTATTGTTATACGAAAAAAAATACGATGAAGCGTTGGTTGCATTGAATAATGTTACAGGATTCAGTCTGGAGGATAAAGGCAGTTTTTACAACAACTTTATGGTAGAGACAGAACACGGTAAAGAATCGATTTTTGAGATTGAGTTTGACGAGAAAAATGGAACAGGTGATCAATGGGGAGCTGTTGGTGATAGCGAGGGAACTGGTTTTGAAGAGTCTACACTTAGAGGACAGGAATATGGAAACCTAAGCTGGTACAATGTGTATCCGTCAGACGATTTGTTAGATTCGTATGAAGCAGGAGATAACCGTTTTGGAGATACTTTTTATGTACCAGGCTCAACCTATTTGAAAGGAACCAAGGTAATGCTGGCAAGTAATTTTACTACCTCTGCAGGTATTAGAAGAGCGGGCTGGAAAAAATATCAAAACTATTACGAAAGAGAAGATGAAGCGACACGCTCAAGTATTAACTTCAAAGTGATGCGCTACTCAGATGTATTGCTTATGAAAGCAGAATGCGAAAACCAAAGAGCAGGTGGTTCTCAAACGGCTGCTATAGCATACATTAAAGAAGTAAGGGACCGCGCAGGTTTAACCACTACTATTGCGCCAACAAAAGATGCTGTTTTCGCAGCAATTGTTCACGAACGTAAAGTAGAGTTTGCAGGTGAGCAAAGCCGTTTTGATGATATTATAAGATGGGGTACTGCCGCTACAGAATTGGCTGGCACAGGTTTTCAGGCTGGTAAAAGTGAGTTATGGCCAATACCAAACAGGGAAACATCTTCAAATCCTAATATAAAACCAAGCAATAATAATCCTGGTTATTAAGAAATTAAAAATTTGGTAGTTTAAGTTAAGTTAGTAATTTTGGTCAAACAGCGCATGAGAATGCGCTGTTTTTCATTATATTAAACTTCTGCTACGGTATATTTAGAATTAATTCAAGAGCAGCATTCCTCCGTTACAAGGAATTTCTACTTCAATTTCATTACTCCCATTAAGCTTTATTGTTTTTACTTTTCCACTTAAATGTTTATCATCAAGATAACACTTTAATGTCGCGCCAGAACCAATCATTGAAAGCTTCATTTTTACCTTTACCATTTCTTTTTGCGCATTCACTCCTGCTATATACCATTTATCACCTTTTCTGCGGGCAAGAACTACATATTTACCAGGATATCCTTCTAAAAAACGAACTTCATCCCAAGTAGTCGGTACTTCTTTCATAAAGTCTATAGCCCAGGCAGGAGCATCGGTTAAATTGTTTGGTGCCAAAGCAAAATGCTGCACGCCGCTTTGAAAAAGCACTGCCGATGCCAGGGCAAATACATCAGAAGTCATTCTTTTTGAACCTTTATTGGGTACATTGTCACTGTTATAAAACTCATTTAAGGCACTTCCTCCAAAGTCCATACTTCCTACTGTATTTCGAATAAAAGGATGTATCGAAGCATTCATAGCTTCGTTATCACAGCTTTTTTGTCCAAAATGCAGATTTTCACTTGCCAGAACAGCCTCACTAGACGCAAAATTTGGATACATACGCTCCCAGCCCCTTGGTAATGTACAACCATGGAAAATGACCATTATTCCAAAATCATTAGCATCTGTCAGGATCTCTTCGTACAATTTCATGGTCACCTGTTTATCTCCGCCAAAAAAATCTACTTTAATTCCTTTTACACCAATACTTTTCATCCACGCCATTTCCTGACGACGCATTATGACATTATCCATCATACCTCGCGGTCCCTGAGGTGCGTCATTCCAATATCCGTTCGAGTTGTACCATAAATACAAACCAACACCTTTTGCTGCTCCATATTGGGCCAGTTCAGCTATTTTATCTTTTCCTATCTGGGTATCCCAAAGTGCATCAATTAAAATCGTCTGATATCCCATCGCCGCACTGAAATCTATATATTGTTTTTGCACCGGAAAAGTAGTGTTGTTATCCATTTTCATAACCCAGCTCCATGAACCTTTAGTATATTGGTATTCTTTTGAGGCTTTATATTTTGGTTTAACCAAATCAAAAGGGATAGTAGTTTCTACAACAGGAGCCAGAGTTTCACCAACAGTAATCGTACGCCACGGCGTTTCACCAGTTAATGGTATGCCCGGAGCAGTTGTACCGTTTCCGTTATTTTCTCCTTCCATTGGAAATCCTATCGTATACAATCCTTTATCGTGACCCACTAATCTGCTGCCACAATAATTGCTGTCTACACCGGTTTCTGATAGTAAAACCCATCCTTGATTATTTACTTTAAAAAGACAAGGAAATGTATACCCCTCTCCTATTCCGTTTTTCCCCATCGAATCATCTAGTGTATACGATGTTTCATAACTTGGCGCAGTTCTGGCAAATCCTGTCATAGGTTTACTTTGCGGACAAAGAAATGTAGTAGTACCTTCCGGTAAAACAAAACCGGATGCTTCTTCCTGCACCACACAGGAACGGGCTTCTTTTTGAGGATAAACTTTATATTTAAAAGCTGCATTATTATTACTCACCCTAAAAATTATATCAATAGCTTCTTTTCCTTCTTTGGTAAAAGAAAATACAGCTTCATTAGCTGTATAGTGCACGCTTCTTTGTTTTATATTAGGAAGCTCATATGTTTCATCAATCTTTTTTTGATCTGCACTGGACTGTAAAATTAATCCTGTGGTAAAATCCCCAACATTTGTTTTTAAACCAAGAGGAGAATTTTTTAGGAAAATTTTCCCGTTATACGAAACACTGTATACTGGCACATTATTTTCGACAGCCAAAACTACTATTAGTTTTCCGTCGGGGCTTTTTACTACTGATTGTGCATTTAATTTCAAAAAACTAAAAAGAAATAAACATAGAGCATATTTAAAATTCATAACTACTTATTGGTTATTGGTTTATTAATTTATTTTTATCTGCAAAAAGACTTACTTCATATTAGAATTTTCACTTAACAGACTGCGAACTAAATTAGAGAAAAAGATTCAGTTCTAAAATAAAATTCAGAATCAATGCTTTTCGATAATTAGTTTGTACAATGAGAGTCTAATATGGCTAATTATTTATCTTTTGCCACCTAATGATTTATTGAATACTTACTGTAATCATTTTTAAATCTTTAGCATCTGAGCTATTACCATAATACACCTCATACGAACCAGATGTTACCTTCATCCCTATAGTATTGGCATCATAAAACTCAAATGAAGAAGCGGGTAAATCTATCGCTACAAGCTGTTTTTCACCTGCTTTTAAATTGATTCTTTTAAATGCTTTCAATGTTTTCAAAGGCCCATCGGTGTCTTTTGCTTTTCTAACATACACCTGTACAATCTCGGTTCCTTCACGTTTACTAACATTTTTTACAGGAAAACTTAACTGAATATTTTCGTTTGGTTTTATAGTAGTCTTACTCAATTTTGCCTCACCAATAGTAAATTTAGAATAGCTTAAGCCAAAACCAAACGGAAACAAAACATCTGTTGTGTACCTATAAGTACGTCCTTTCATCGAGTAATCTTCAAAGTCTCCTAATTTATCTGAATTTTTATAAAATGAAACAGGTAATTTTCCGGCAGGATTATAATCTCCAAAAAGAACGTCAGCAACAGCCTGACCTCCGGATTCACCAGGATACCATGCCTGCAAAATGGCGTCACAGCTTTCGGTTTCAGGTGTCAGGGCAATTGCAGAGCCGGAGCAGTTTACAAAAATTACTTTTTTTCCTGCTGCTTTAAGTTCTTTTAAAAACTTTCTCTGAACCGCCGGAAGCTCAATATCAGTACGGTCACCACCTTTAAATCCAGGGGAAGAAACAGGCATTTCTTCTCCTTCAAGCAAGGTAGAAAGCCCGCCTGCAAAAATTACGGTATCGATGCCTTTTAATTTTTGAATTAAAGAACTGAAATCAATGTCATATTCTTTTCCAAAATCAAATTCAAGATTAGCCTGCCAATTGTTTGACTGGGCAAAAAGGATTTCGATTTTATATTTTTTACCCGCTTCAACGACAAATGAAATATTTCCCGGAACAGTACGCCAATTGGTATATTTTGCAATTGATTTTCCATCAACCAATAACTCAAAAACACCTGTAGCTCCTGTTTTAAAAACAAGCGTATCGTTTGCTTTTGCTAAAAACTCTGCTTCATATTTTGCTGAAAAGCCTTCCAGCTTAACCCCTGAGGCAAATTCATGCTGACCGGCAGTAGTCATTTTAATAGGATTTAAAATCTGCTGGGTTATTACACTGTTGCCTTCCCTATTTGGATTGTTCCAATACGTTGCTTTCATTCCTTTTTTTCCTTCAAATGAAATTTGGTCAAAATAACTTTGATTTACCTTATCCTCGACTAAGTCGCATGCTTTATCGTAAAAGATTTTATTTTCCGGAATTTTTGACTGTATTCCATCTTTAATGGTAATTGTTCTAACGGGTGTTCCATTATAATTCCCCCACAACATGGGTTCATTGTCAGCATTTGGCCCTAATACTGCTATTTTATTTATTGATTTATTTAAAGGAAGAATATTGTTTTTGTTTTGTAAAAGCGTCATCGACTTTTGAGCCATTTCAAGTGCTAACTGCTGATGCTCTTTGCTATTAAGAACCGATGTCGGAATTTGAGCCCACGGCACTATGGCATCATCATCCATTTCACCCAAATCAAAACGACCCACTAATACACGAAGCAGACTCTTATCAATATCCTCTTCTTTTATGAGATCTTTAGCAACAGCTGCCGGTAATTCCTTAAAAGGATATTTCTCCCAGACACATTCGACATCTGTTCCTGCAAGGACAGCTTTTGATGCCGCATGCACCGCATCTGACGAAACTTTGTGAGTCGTATAAAAGTCAGTTACAGCGCCGCAATCTGAAACGACCAAGTATTTAAATCCCCAGTCATCTCTTAAAATACGCTGCAATAATCTCGTATTGCTGCAGCATGGTTCGCCATCCAGGCGTTGATAAGCGCACATTACCTGACGCACATCTGCATCCTGAACGAGTGCTTTAAATGCCGGAAGGTAAGTTTCGTACAATTCACGATGATCTACATTATTCAAATTCAATTCGTGCCTGCTCCATTCTGGTCCTGAGTGAACAGCAAAATGTTTTGCGCAGGCTAAAAGTTTACGGTACTTGGCATCTGCCGGGCCTTGTAGTCCTTTTACAACTGAAACTCCCATTCTCGAAGTAAGATAAGGATCTTCTCCGTAGGTTTCCTGACCACGGCCCCAGCGCGGATCTCTGAAAATATTGACATTAGGTGTCCAGACCGAGAGGCTTAAAAAACGTTTGTTTTCATTACCATTTTTAATCCATTGATTATATTTTGCCCGCGCTTCATCTGATACCGCATCAAAAACACGATACAATAATTGATCATCAAACGAGGCTGCCATACCTATAGGTTCCGGAAAAACAGTAACATTGTCATTATTGGCATAACCATGCAGCGCTTCGCTCCACCAGTTAAATTTTTTGATTCCAAGTCTGGGTATGGCATCACTTTGATCACACATTAAGACTGCTTTTTCTTCAAGAGTTAATCGTGAAATTAAATCTTTTGCCCGCTCTGCTGAACTAAGCGAGGGGTTCTTGTAAGCATATTGCTGCGCGTTTACACTAAAAAAAGATAGTAAACTTATAATAAACAAATAACTAATTTTCATGATTATTCTATTTGAGTTAATATATTAATGCGTATTTTATTTTGGTTAAATCGTAAACTAATTAATTCAAGGTGCCAGTTAATAAAGTGTAGTACCTACGGGCACTGTCATTAAGTTAAGCTTTTTGCATTTTTTTCTCATTTTATGTCATTTCGACGAAGGAGAAATCTCCACAAGTAACTCCGCAACGAGGATCCGATCTTTGTCGAGCTTCTCGCGGAGATTTCTCCTCCGTCGAAATGACAAACAGCACTTTTGAGCTTTGCTACCAGAAAAAATATCCCGTAGGGACGAACCTTTTTTAGAGCCAACTTATTTATTGAATTGTTAATCTGGCAACTGGAATTAATTATTTTTTGAAATTTGATCTTCAATATGGAAATAATCAAAATCTACATAACCGCCAATATTTTTAGTTGCATAGTTGAACAACCCAAATCGATATCCCATAAAATGAGGAATTGTATAAGGCAGTTTTATTGCGTTTCCGATGCTGATCCATTTTTCACCATCTAAACTGTAAAAAAATCTTCCGGTATCTGCTTTATCTTTAAAATCACATGCTGCTTTCAAATATATTTTATCATGGATTAAAGGAATGCTTTCAACTTCACGCGGATTCCCTTTAACGGCATCAAGCATGACTATTTTTTTCGCACCATTTTCAACCTTTACCGCTATAAATCCATATTCTTTTTGCAATAAAGAAAGTCCTGCAAAGTCGCCTTCTTTCATTTTAGAAACCTCTACTAACGTAGATGCAGAACATTCAGGTCCAAAAGTTCTTTGTGTAAGGGTATTTTTAGCCTGGACAAAACTGCTGTCTTTCCGGCCTGTTTTCAATCTTAAATATCCATTTCTTTCCCTCACAGACCACAGCGCGTTATCAGGATTGTGGTTCCATTGCCAGATCAAAGGCAAATCAGGATCATTTTTTTTTCTTGTAAAATCATCTGAGTTTACAATTCCCGGAATTAAACCTTTGCTTTCCGGTAAATCCAGATATTCTGGTACTTTATTATTTTTACCTAAAATGGGCCAGCCCTCTTTCCATTCAACCGGAACCAAATAAGGAATACGGCCTACGCCGCCGGCATCTTTAAACAAATACGAAAACCATTTTCCGTCTGGCGTATCAATAAGTCCGCCTTGTGCAACTCCTAAATCCTGCAGACCAACTTTTCCTTCCCAAGGTCCTGAAATACTATCTGCCCTATGTATAATTACCGTTCGCATTCCGTCTTTTGGCCAGACGATATTAAAAAGATAATATTTTCCTTTGATTTTAAAAAGCTGTGAACCTTCAGATTGCAGCATAATATTGTTTCCTGCAGGCGCACTGGCATTTTCAATCAATACTTTTTTTGTTTCTTCTTTTACAGCAGATAAATCTGATTGTAATTCGACAATCTGCAATTTTCCCGCTCCCCAAACCATGTACACTTTTCCGTTATCATCAAAAAAAATAGAATGATCGTGATACGAATCATTTAAAACGGTTCTTTTCCAAGGTCCTTTTTCAATATTTTTCGTAGAAAAAATATAGGTTTTACCAGTTGTTCCTGAAAAAGTGCTCACGTAATAGATACCATTATGATAATTCAGACTGCTCGCCCAGGAACCTCTTCCGTAATCATTTTTTTCATTATTCAGATTTAGTTTATCATTATCATCTTCTAATGTTTGATAGGCATAATTAACGATTTTCCAATTCACTAAATCGTTAGACTTCATAATAGGAACGCCCGGATTCATGTGCATGGTTGTGCTGCTCATGTAATACATATCGTTTACACGAATGATAGACATATCAGGAACATCAGCAAAAATAACTGGATTTTGTGCCTTGTTTTGTGCATAATTACACAAAGTAAAAAGCAAAAAAAGACTAAAAACAACTCTTCTAATTTTCATTTTATTTGGCATCATTTTTTAATCTTTTAAAATTCTGAATTGATGAAATTTTGGACTATTGCTTCCGTCATTAGATTTTATGGTAATGTTTACCTCTTCGATCTTTTCGACATTTAATCGGATGGTTTTATTTGCTGACGAAATAATCGGCGCTGGCTTTTCGTTGATGAGAATCGTGATTTTATCCGTTTTAAAATCGGCTGCGCAAATGATATCCAAATATTTTCCAGACTTGTTTTTATTCAATAACTGATAAGAAATATACGATTTGGTAATTCTCCAGGCTTTTGTGTCGTCGTAGCCAGAATCACTTTTTTCACCTTTATAACGATGATCTACTTCTGACTGCTGTTCGCCGCAATTAATTTTGTCGATGGTTTTAGCTTCCAAAGCCAATGCCTCAATTTCCTGCTGTTTCAACAAAGCATGTTTTTCCTGATATTGTTCTTTGGTATAATTTTGAAAATACATTTGATAACGCGCGTCATGAATTTCGAAAAACGGCTGTAATTCTAACGAATCTAAACGGAAGTGCAAGTTTCCTAAATCCTTTAGTTTTGCGATATAAGCTGCTTTATCGCCTATGATTTCATAGGTCTGATCCAACGGATAATATTTACCGGATGCAACATGCCCCATTCGGCTGTCATCAGCAAATAACCCGTCTAAATCTTTGTTTGATGTTTTGGCAGCCAATACAATAGGTCCGTTTACAAAAGCGCTCCAATTGGAACCGTCGGGTAAATTCTCTAAATGTGTCGAAGTTTTGAAGCTAACAGAAATCTGATCTCCGGATTTCCATTTTCTGTTAAGCTTTACATAACTAGAGGGTTTTGCTTCTAATTTCTGAATTTTTCCATTAATTGAAATTTTAAAATTTTCAGCCCATTCCGGACAACGGATATTCATAGAAAATGTTTTACTTTTCTTTAGTTTCAAAATAAAATTGGTGCTATTTTGGTAAGGAAATTTAGTGTTTTGTTCGATGTAAATATCCTTTTCTTTCCAATCTAAAACAGACGGAATAAAGAGATTTACAAAAACATCATTATCAGAATGGCTGTAAATTAATTCTCCATATTTAGAATGATTTTCGAGCCCTGAACCCACACAACACCACATACTGGTTTCCGGCTGCGAATACACACGATAATGATTGGGTCTGATGGGAGTAAAATAAACAAAACCGCCTTTTTCAGGATGTTGGCTCGAAAGAATATGATTGTAAAGTGTGCGTTCGTAAAAATCAAGATAACTTACCTTGTTTTGGTCTAAAAATAAAGCTTTGCTCAAACGTTCCATATTATAGGAATTGCAGGTTTCCGGCCCCTGATTTGATTTTAGCATGCCGCTAAAATCTTCGGTTGGATTAAAATGTTCTGCAAAACTATTTCCACCAAAAGCTACGCTGCGTTTTTGGGTAACGTTTTCCCAAAAGAACTGCGCAGCATCTGTCCATTCTTTATTGCCGGAAAGTACACCGATTTTCTCAAAACCAATTACTTTTGGTATTTGCGTATTGGCATGCAATCCTGTTAACTTATCTTCTTTTTTCTCCAACGGATTTAAGATTGCTAAGTGCGAAACTTTTTTGGCTGTTTCCAGATATTTTTTGTCTTTCGTAATACTATACAAATCAGCAAAAGATTCGTTTATGCCACCGTGTTCTGTCTTTAAAATATTTTGAATCTGTTCCTCAGAAAGTGGACGAATTAATTCGATAAACCAATCGCCCAGTTTTATTACAACCTCTTTTGCTTTTTCATTTCCTGTATAATGATACGTATCGATTAAACCGGCAAAAAGTTTATGAATATTGTATAGCGGCACCCAGGTATTGTTCAACCCAAAATTGCTTCCGTCGATATCTCCGTTATGAATGCGGTCCCAAAAAACTTTTCCCTGCGGAATTCCGCCCACATAACCATTGCCGTTTTTTTGCTGGCATTTTTCCAGTTCTGAGATCATATAATCCAGTCGGTTTTTAACTTCCATATTTCCGGTAGAAGCATACATCATCGCCAATGCCGAAAGATAATGTCCGGCAATATGTCCGTCAAGTCCTATGCTTTCCCAATTGCCGTATCGATCTGCTTTTACAGGAATTCCAGAGGCGATGAGATACGGCGCTAAAAGACGGTCTGGATTGAGTGCTAAAATATATTTAAGATCGACATCCTGAGCATTCTTAAACGGACCTTCTTTTAGCCTTACTTCTTTTAAATCAAATAATTGCATTTGTGCTGTTGCAGAAGATGTGATCCACAATCCGAACAAGCAACAGAAGATTTTATATTTTCCAATAAGATTTTTCATAGTATTATTTAATTAAGAAACTGTAGCTTTTACCTTTTTCAGTCTTTATATCATACAAATAAGTTGGGGTAATATCCAATGGTTTTATAGTCGATTTTGCTGCAATAAGCGGCTTTTTGACCTCTACAGTTTGGTAAAAAACATTTGAATTAATTCCTGACGCTATTTTTAAATTTTTATTCTCTTTTGTTCTGATTTCATTTGGCGTTCTTAATCTCAAATTTCCGCCAAGATTGGACTGAATTGTAACGGCAATTAATTTTCCGTTTTTCCATTTCAAGTTCTTGATTTCAAAACCTCCATGTGCTTTTATTCCTGAAATTTCGCCATATTCTTTTAAGGCATCCGGCAAAGCGGGAAGCAAATGAATTGCATCATCAGAACTTTGCATCAACATTTCGGTTATTCCGGAAGTGCATCCAAAATTGCCATCAATTTGAAAAGGCGGATGTGCATCAAAAAGATTGTTGTAAGTTCCTCCTCCTTCTTTGTTTACACCAAGCGGTGTGAGCTGATTCTGAATCAAACTGTAAGCGTGGTTTCCGTCCTGCATTTTTGCCCACCAGTTCACCTTCCAGCCCATGCTCCAGCCTGTAGAAATATCGCCTCTTTGAAGCAAAGTATTCTTTGCTGCCGCAAAAAGCTCGGGAGTTCTGTAAGCCGAAATCTGATTAGAAGGATACAACCCATATAAATGTGAAATATGACGGTGATTGTCTTTGGGATCATCCACATCATCCAGCCATTCCTGAAGCTGATTGTATTGGCCAATTTGCATAGGCGGCAGCATATTTCTTAATGTTTTTAAACTGTCTGAATATTGCTTGTTTTTACCCAATACTTCTGATGCTTTTATAACCGAGCTAAAAACATCAAATACAATTTGATTGTCCATCGTTGAGCCCGCGGTTACTGCAGAACCCTGATGTGCCGCCGGAGCATTTTCAGGCGAATTTCCGGGTGCCACGACCAGCCAGCCGTTTGCAGGATCTTTTACTAAAAAGTCAGCATAAAAATCAGCAGCTCCTTTTAGTGTTTCATATACCGATTCCAGATATTTTTTATCACCCGTAAACAAATAATGTTCCCATAAATGCTGACTCAGCCAGCCGCCGCCTGCGTTCCACACTCCCCATTTGGCGCCATCAACGGCTCCGTTAATTCTCCAAATATCTGTATTATGATGCGCCATCCAACCGCGGGCACCGTACATTACTTTAGCCGTTTCTTTTCCGGTTTGGGCTAATTCCTGAATCATTTTTAAAAGCGGCTCATGCATTTCAGATAAATTCGTTTTTTCAGCCGGCCAGTAATTCATCTCGGTATTAATGTTGATCGTATATTTACTATCCCAGGCCGGTGCCATACTTTTGTTCCAAATACCCTGAAGATTGGCCGCCTGCCCTCCTGGCTGTGAGGAAGAAATCAACAAATAACGTCCGTATTGATAATACAAGGTCACAAAAGAAGGATCTGAAACCTTTCTGAAATTGGCCAGTCTTTCGTCTGTAGGCAATTTTGATGCATCGGTATCGCCTAAGTCAAGCTGAACTCTTCTAAAATATTTTTGATAAAAAGCGATGTGAGCTTCCTTCATTTTATCATAAGACTTACCAAATGCCTTATTCATAAAAGAGGTTGCGAGTTCGTTTTCATTACCACTGATATCGTTATAATTTTTAAAATTGGTGGCAATCGAAACATAAATCAAAACAGAATCGGCACCTTCTATTTGTAGCGAATTACCAGCTGATTTTATATTTCCACCCTGAATTTTAAATTTTGCTGTGGCATTAAATTTTACTTTTCCTTCTACTCCTTCGTGATCGCTTGTGGTACACAAAAGCAAAAGTTCATTATTGCCGCTAACGATTATTTCCTGTTTTTTATGTTCCGAAGAAAAAGCTGCTGAAAATGAAACGTTCCCGGGTTTATCGGCCGAAAGTTTAATCACCAAAACGCGGTCCGGAAATGAGGTAAATGCTTCTCTGATATACGTAATTCCGTCTACTTTATAAGTGGTTTTTGCAACGGCATTTTCAATATCCAGTTCACGGTAATAATCTGTAAAATCTTGCTGATTTGAAAAACTCAATTCTAAATTCCCCACAGGCTGAAAGATTTGCCCGTGAGATTTTTTAGTAATGATATTTTCGTTTATTAACTTTTCGGCTTTTTTATATTCCTTTTCAAACAGAAGTTTTCTTATTTCACTCAAAGCTTGTTTTGCATTCGGATTGTCATTTCGATTCGGGCTTCCGCTCCAGACGGTTGCTTCATTCAATTGAAAAACTTCTTTCTCAACATTTCCAAAAACCATAGCGCCCTGAAACCCATTGCCAATGGGCAGGGCATTTTCCCAAACTGCTCCTGCACTACTTTTATACCAAAGCTTTAAATCATTTGTCTGCTGAGCAGATAATGAAATTCCTAAAAACAGCAATATGGGAATTAAATATGTTTTCATAAATAATGGGTCGTATGATTTCAAGTGCTATAAAAAAGGGCTGTTGTTATTGAATTTTAATCTGTAATCCTGTCACTTTCGGGCGGTCCCAAATACGAAGGTTTTAATCCCCCGGTATTGATTATAATTTTCTCCAGTACAATTCCGGGATCTAAAACACGAAAACGCATTGTATGTTTTCCGGGTTTCGAAATAGTATGTTTAGTATTGGAGTGAATTAAATGCTCTGCCTGCCATTTTCCTAATTCTCCGCGATATTTTCCATTAAAATTTACAAGCTGTGGTTTTTCCCCATCAAAAGAAACTTCATAACGGAGGCCTTTATTACTATTAAAATTAAGCGTTGGAGCCAGAAGCAGTTCTACATTAAATTCTCCTGTTGAGAGAAAATCAATTTCGTACTCGACAAAAATATTCTCATTTTGAGCAGGATACTTATTTTGTGGAAATGTCGTAATCCCACTTTTTGTTTTTCCAAAATCAGGAATCACTTCCCAATGAATGTTGCTTGAATTATTTACTTTAGAAAAATCTTCGGCCTCCATAGAAACATAACCATCTTTTTCTGCGAATACTTTTCTTTTAACCTGATCTTTTTCAGAAACATAACTGAGTTCCGGCAAAATGTTTTTTGGAGTATCATGCCACGCCTTATATCCAATTCGCATCTGATCCATAATATGCGTCCATTTTCCACCCGAAATTTCATTGTTGTATTTATTTTGAAGAATAGAATCCCTTTCAAAATTAATTTTAACCTGATCTGCAAAAGCGTTCGCCAAAATATTTTTTTCAGCTGCCAGTTTTTTATTATTGGCTTGTGCAAAATACATTTCATAAAGGTTGCTGCAGGCATCTATTGGGTACAAAACCAACTGAAAATAAGCATCCTGATATTCTTTTGGAATCTCATTATAAATTCGATAAGCATCCAATGCCAAATTTCTATAGTCATTTACCACCGTTTCAAATTCATTGTAATTTTCCAGACTGTAGGTTTTGCTGTCGAGCATTTCGGGCGTTACTCTTCGGTTGAATTTTGGATACGTATTTAATAATCTTGCAATCTCTTTGGCGTGTTTTGTTCCGAATTGGTCCGTTGCCCATTTCTCTGTAAATTCAAAAAGATTTTGAGAATTGAATTTCTTAGGATTCCATGCCATGTCTAAAAAGAAACTGATAGGAAATTCCATTGGTTTAAGATCCCCTACATTTACAATCCAGATTTTATCAACCCCGTGCGAATAAGTGAGGTTCATCTGCTCCCAAACTCTTTGTATGGGACTTATATTGATCCATTTTGAGTTTCTTGGACCTCCAACATAATCAAAGTGATAATACATGCCGTAGCCTCCTTTATGGAGCGGCTTGGTGAGGTCAGGGAGTTTACGTACATTTCCCCAGTTGTCATCACAAAACAGCAGCGTAACATCATCAGGAACACGCATTCCCTGATCGTAGTAATCCTGTACTTCTTTGTATAAAGCCCAAACCTGAGGTATTTTTTCGGCTTTTTTTTGCGCTACCTCAGCAATAATTTTGCGTTGTTCTTTTACGATATTTTCCAGCAAAGCGATGTTGGTTCCTTCGCTCATGGCTTCATCGCCATCTCCGCGCATTCCTACGGTGACGAGCTTTTCCCAGTTTTTACTGCGCTCAATACCGCTTTTCCAGAATTCATCCAGAATGGTTTTATTTTTATTATAATCCCAAACATTAGGCAGATTATTTTTTTTAATATATCGATGCCAGTCTGTCTGTGCCAAAGCCATTGGTTCGTGGTGGGAAGTTCCCATTACAATTCCCATTTCGTTGGCAAGAGGGCCACTGGCCGGATCATCATCATAAAAAGCACTACCCCACATTGCCGGCCAGATATAGTTAGCCTTTAGCCGAAGCAGTAATTCAAAAACTTTTTCGTAAAACT
The DNA here is from genome assembly GCF_046825355.2 of Flavobacterium sp. C3NV. Lineage (NCBI taxonomy): Bacteria > Pseudomonadati > Bacteroidota > Flavobacteriia > Flavobacteriales > Flavobacteriaceae > Flavobacterium > Flavobacterium sp. C3NV. The sequence continues at coordinate 43,022 of NZ_JBKQBJ020000020.1, forward strand.
TGCTGTTAAATCCGCCAAATGTGGCTTTCGACCAACCGCTTAATGCAGGAGCTTCATCATTGATAAAAATGCCTCTGTATTTTACAGCAGGTTCGCCATCGGTATAATTTCCTTTTACAAAATAAAGATTCTCTTTTTTCTCTACAGGAACATCAGCCCAGTAATACCAAGGCGAAACGCCAATTTGTTTGGATAATTCGTAAATGCCGTAAATCGTTCCGCGTTTGTCACTTCCGGCAATCACAATAGCTTCTTCTACTCCGCTAAATGGATTTTTTATGTTTGCAATACTAAATTTTTCATTTTTGCCTTTGAGTTCTTTTCCGTCTATTTTTTTTGATTTAACTAAATCATCAATAACCGAATTGGTTCCAATTGTTCCAATAATAATTAGTGGCGATGATGAGTTTGGTTTCTGATTTAAGATTACTGGTCTTTCTCCCGTAACTTTTTCAAAATCAACTTGTAAATTAGTGATTGCACGCAAAATACCGGCATCAGTTCCGTTACTGACAAGAAAGGATAAGGGTGAAGATTTCTCTTTTAGTATCACAACATTGTCTCCTTTTTGAGTTGTAATAAACGACTGCGCTTTTAAAAAAGTACAACTAAAAACAATAAGAAGTGTGAGGCTATATTTTGAAAATGTATTCATTGTATTTTATTTATTAATCAAAATCAATTAATTTAAGTTGCCCGTTTAACAATTGAATAAATAAGCTAACTCTAAAAAGTTTAATCCCTACGGGATATTTTTTCTGGTAGATTTTATTCTTCTGCTACCAATATTTAACTCCTAATGGAGTAACAAAAAATATCTTGGAGAGATTATTTTTTTTAACCCAAGTTTTAAAATTAATTTTTCACGCAGATTTGGCAGATTAAGCAGATTTAAATTGATTAGAATTTTATTACAAATCTGCATAAATTATTTATTCAGTTTTGTAATCTGCCAAATCTGCGTGAAACAAAAAAACTTCACAACTTCGTTCCTGATAGCTATCAAATTGCGAGAGATTTATTGCGGATTTGTTTTCTCTGTATTGCCCAAAATAGTATAAGCTGCAAAATTGGATTGATCGACAGGCTTAAATAAAAATTGCGAAAATAGATACAAACCGTTTTTCCATACTTTAAAATCATGTACTCCGGGCTCAATATAGTAGATGTGCGGCACATCATTTTTGTATAAATAATCATGTGTTCGCTTACTGTTTTCGATAAGCCAGTCGTTATCTCCACAGGAAATCCAAAGCAGTTTTAATTTCTTTTTTGCCTCTTCGGGATTGGGAAGTAATTCCTCGGGCATTTTAGTATTTGGAGCTGCCGAGAAAGCGCCAACCCAGGCAAATTTGTCTAAATTCCCTAATCCGAAATTTAAAGATTGTCCTCCGCCCATTGACAATCCTGCGATGGCACGGTGTTCTCTGTCTTTCAGAACTGGGTATTTTTTTTCGATAAACGGAATAAGGTCGTTTAATAAATCTTTTTCGAAATCAGCAAAAGCCTGTACTTTGTCAGGTGCCATTATATTGCCTGTTGCGCTATCCTCTTTTATTGCCCTGCCGTTTGGCATCACCACAATCATGGGTTCAATTTTTCCTTCTGCGTAAAGATTATCCAATATAATTTGCGGATTCCCTCCGTTTAGCCATTCTTTTTCATCACCTCCTATTCCGTGTAAAAGATATAATACAGGATATTTTTTCTTTTTATTAAATCCAGGAGGTGTGTAAATAGTTGCTTTTCTTGTAGATCCAACTGTTTTGGATTCATAAGAGATCGTTTCTATTTTTCCTGCCGGAATAGAAACATTGAACTGATCAAAACCAAGTGGCGCATGCACTATAAAAGGTGATTTTCCGTCATAGAATTTATATCCCAATAACGAAAGCATTTTATCAGCATAACGTCTTGCTAAATCTCTGTAACCTGCTGCATTAAAATGTAAAAAATCAGGTTCTGCTGTACATCCTTTTGATGAAATGATATACGAGTTGGGAATCGTTTTTGGAAGTGTCGCAATAATTTTATTCATGCTGCCACATTTACCGTTCTGGTCTTCATTTACGGTTTCACCCGAAAGTAATGGTACTTTTTTCGGATCCAGATTTAAATCTTTTATCAAATTATCATAAACGATTTTTACTTTTTTCGGCCAAAGCGTATCACCGGTATTCGATTCTCCCTGATGTAATAAAATGCCTTTAATAACTCCTTTTTTCTGCGCTATTTTTGCCAATTCAACCAATCTTGCATATGGATTTTCGTCGTATTCTTTTAGAATGCCTTTCATCCAGTCTGGCGCTGTTGCTACATATTCTGCTGTTTTATCTTTGTCAAAAAGTTCAATTTTACACCCGCCAACCGCTACATTGATTACGCCCACTTTTATATTTTTTGGGAGATTGGCTACCAGATTTCGTCCAAAATAATCCACTGGCGTTAGTCCGGTACTGCAACGGCATAAAGGAGGTATGGCAGTATACCAATTTCCTTTTTCACGCTTCAGTTCAGGACAAGTGACTGCCTGTAAAACCTGAAACCGATCATCGACACCCAATTTATCCTGCGGTTCTATTTTGGCGTATCCTTCCATATTTGACTGACCAAAACTCAGATAAACATGAAAATTAGGATCTTGAGAATACCCTTTTTGTGCTATTGAAAAAAGAACCGTAAATGCGAAAAACCTAAGTATTGATTTCATTTTTTAGCTGTATTTTATTGTCAAAAAAACATTTAAATTCGGGATTGAAATTGGTAAGCAATTGAAAAAAAAGGCAATTATTTAAATAAATTGAGATCTACTGTTTCTCCCATTTTAGCATAACCTGCTTCGTTTGGATGCAAAAAATCACCGTCGTGCAGGTTGGATAAAATCGTTTTAGAACCTTCTTCTGCAACCATTACTTTATCAAAATCAATTACGGCATCAAAAGCTTTACTAGTTCTGATCCATGCGTTTACAATATCTCTTGCTTCTTGTTTGTGAGGAGCATCATAAAATGATTTGGCAAAGGGCAAAATGGTACAGCCGTAGACTTTAATTCCTTTTGTATGTGCTTTGTCGATCATGACCTTATAAGCTTCAATAAGTTCCTGCGCTTTTATTGGCGCATCTTCCGGATTTTTAATTCCTCCAATGTCGTTAATTCCTTCCAGAATTACGAGCCATTTTGTACCTTTTTGCGAAAGCACATCTCTTTCAAAACGATCCAGGGCTGTTGGCCCTAATCCGCCTTTGACGACACAATTCCCTCCAATTCCTAAATTCAAAACGCCAATTTTTTCTGTTTTTTTATTGGCTGATAATCGTGCAGATAAAATATCTGTCCATCGATTTTGTTTGTTGGTTCCTGATCCGCGACCGTCTGTAATGGAATTTCCCAAACAAACGATATTCGCAGCCCATTTATCAGCCACAACATCCAATCCCATAATCGAATACCAATGATCTGTTTTTATGCCACCATCAAAAGCTGCATTTTGAATTTGATCGCCCTGAAGAATATAAGAAGTAGTTCTTGAACCGGGATGTCCGGATGTTTTTTGCGAAGTATTTCCGTAATGAATGGTAATCGCCAAAAGCTGTCCGGGTTGTAATTCAAAATCAAAAGCATCTGAAAAAACTTCCTGTTCAGGATTTATTGTTATACCCGAATTTCCATTAAAACGAAGTTCTTTTTGAGTTTTGGGATCAATCATTGGCGCATTGACAACATTGGCCACACTAACCGATTTTAAAACCGTTGGCTGATCGCTGAATATATTAGAAAAACGTAATCTCATACGTTTTCCTCCAATAGAAACCCTGATAATTTGTCGAAGCGTATTTTCTGAAAGCCCCGGAGCGGGTGGCATATTGTTGGGTTCAACCAGCATTTGCGCGCAAGCCCAGGTTCCTACCCAATTCTCGGTTTTTGATTTGCCCTGAGCCATCACAGATGACTGATTGGACTGACAAACCAAAAAGAAGAGTTGTAAAAACAACAACCATTTAAAATGTTCCTTTTTCATATTTTGTTTTTTATTGCGGTTGAGCATCATTTGCAGCCGTGGCATATAATCCTACCAATGCTCCTGTAAATCCTCCTGCCACATTTGTGGATAGAATATCTCCGGAAACGCTTTCTCCTAATTTTTTAAAATCAGTACCGTTTAGGGCATAACTAAATTCGTAATTATCTCCCGTTGCTTTTACTTGTAATCGAATATTTTTTTTGATTTCTATTTTAGCACTTGCCATTATTTTAGATTGTCCTTTTTCTGTTCTTTCTAATAAAATATAAGTGTCTTTTCCTTTTTTGGTGATACCAAAAACATAATTAAAATGTTCGTTTTGCAAACATGTAATTCCTGCCAGATCTTTTTCAGATTCTGGTTTGTACTCTATTGTCGTGGCAAACGAGAAGGTGCTGTGCATTTGTCTGTAAAAAAGTGTCGAAGTAGGTTTCAGTTCTTTTATATTTACTTCGAAAGGATTAATTTGAAGTCCTTTTTTAGTTATCGAAATAAAATTTTCACGCGGACCTCTCAATCCAATCCATCGGTAATCCAGTTTTTTAGAAGTAAAATTTTCGGTAAACGTAAAATTTCCGTTAGGGAAAAATCCATCTTTACCGGTTTTGTTTTCAGTAACGCCTTTGGGCATTTTTATTTTTGGTTCTAAAGGCACTAATCCGTTTTCGAAAACCGGAAAAGTTCCTGACCAGTCTACCGGAAGCATAAAAGTTTCGCGTCCTGTATTGACTCTGTCTTTATCATTCGGGCGAATGCCTAAAAATACACCGTAATATTTAGTATCTGGTCCAAGAACTAAATCAGCATGTCCTGCCCAATCTACTTTGTCTTTTCTGTCCTGAGGAAAATATCTTTGGGTAAGAATCGGGTTGTTTGATGCCGGTTTAAAAGGTCCTTTTGGGCTATCACTGATAAAAATAACTTCACTGTGATTTCCTCCTGTACCGCCTTCGGCACACATTAAATAATAATGACCGTCTTTTTTATACAAATGAGGCGCCTCAATCCAGATTGGTTTTTTCGAAAGATCTACTCCACCATCTACAATAATTTTATCTGTTCCCGGAATAACCTGATCTTTTTCCAGATCGTATTCCCAGACTTTAATAACACGATGTCCCTGATACAATTCTTTTCCTTTATTGGGAGCGTCATTATGAACGATGTAACCTTTGCCGTTATCATCAAAAAATATAGACGGATCGATTCCGTCAAAACCTAATTTTATTGGGCTTCCCCAGCCTTTCATCGGGTCTTTTGTTTTTACTATAATATTGCCCAAACCTCCTGAAAATGCTGTTACAATCATATAGAACGTATCATTATGCGGATTATAAGTAATTCCTGGAGCGTATACACCCTGGCTGATACTCGTGTCATGCGGATTGAATTCGGAGACTTTATTTAATACCCCTCCAAGGTCTGTCCAATTGACTAAATCTTTAGAATGGAAAATGGGCACGCCCGGAAACATCGCAAATGAGGAACATACCATATAATAATCATCTCCCTTTCTGGTTATAGCGGGATCCGGATAACATCCCTGAAGAATTGGCGAATAAAATTCATCTGATTTTAATGGATTCTTTTTATAAATATCGTCGTCTCCCTGATAAATAACATTAGAAAAAATAGCTGGTTTTTTACTTTGTTTTTTTACAAGAGTGTCATTTGCACCTATTATTTTGAAAGAGAAAAGAAACAATAATGGTAATAAGAAAAATATTTTTTGCGGCTTCATTTGTAATTGTTCATTAATTATTAAAAGCTCTTAAAAAACTAAAAGCACATTTAAGAGAACTGAAAATTGTCACTGAATTCATAATTTAAAAGCCGAGGGAATTATCCCCCGGCTTCAAACTAAAGCAAATTTACAAACCAACTTATAAGCTATTCTGTAAAATTAACACCTATAACTACGGTAAAATTTGCTTCTTTTACCAAGATATTAATATCCTGGATTTTGATAAGCAGCCTTTTCTGCTGCTGACATTTCCATACCATCTATCTGACCCTGAGGTATCGGACGCAAGTAATGATGCGGTTCTATAGTTCTGGTAACGACTTCTGGTGTATGCTGTCCGTAATTTGATCCGCCAATTGTATATTTTCCGGCGATTTCATTCCATTTTTGAGTTCTTACCAAATCATACCAGCGATATCCTTCTCCGTAATATTCACGGGAACGTTCTGCCAGAATATAATTAATGTCAATTATCGCAGGAGTTGTGCTTGTTAGTAAAGCGCTATTGTCTGCTGTTTTTGCTACTTTACCATTATTATCCCAACGCCATTTTCCTGCTCTTGCTCTAATTACATTGATAAGATCTCTTGCTGATATAGCACCGGTCGCTCCTTTTACTGCAGCTTCTGCCGCAACAAAATAAAGTTCTGAAAATTTGGCAACTGGATAAGGTCTTGTACTTCCTGCATTTGGCTGTCCTAATCCTCCGGCATTATCGGTACGATATGGTCCTAATTTCCATAAACCCGGATATACTATTCTGTTTATTCCCAATGGAGAAATTACATAATCAGATCTGCCTGGTAAAACTCCGGCACCCACACCATTATCTCCTGCTCCTGTAGGATATGTAATTGGCGTAGCTGGTTCATCATTAAGAAAAGTTACAATCGCATCGCCTGGTTTTACCGGTAATCCGTTGGCATTATATAATGTTGCCACATCAGTTAACCCAGTTCCAAGTAAATTCCAGTTTCCGCGGTAAACGGCTGCAAATGTTCCGTCATATCTTGAATCATTTGTTTTATCTGCAAAAGTTTTGGTAAAAACTTCGATAGGCGGCACCATTCTCACCCACGGACGTCCTAAAAATTGGTCTGCTGCTCTTTGTACAGTCGAAACCGCTGCTCCTGAAGCATTTTTACTTCTTATAGAGGTATAATTAAAAGTTCCCATCCAGCCTGCAAAATTATCAGGCGAACCACCACTTCCGTAAGTAAGGCTTGCACCGTTATAATATTCGCTTGCCTCTGTATGGTCTGCATAAAGCATTAATTCTTTATTACGATCATTAGATCCTAAATTTACATCATAATAGTAAGGCAATAATGCATAAGATCCCGGATTATTAATTCCTTCTAAAGCTATATTATAGGCTTGTTGAAAATACCATTGCGCATTGTGTCCGTCAGGATCTGTTCTTGGCGTATCAGGATAGGTAGGAATATTGTTTGGATTTTCTAACCACCAGGCATATGTTAAATAAGCTTTTGATAACATTAAACGGGCCAAAGTTTTGGTTGCCGTACCTGTTAATCTTGGCGCATCAGGCAATTCGTTTACTGCTGCTACTAAATCCGGAAAAATAGCTTTGGTATATACCTCTGTTACTGTATTTCGTTTTGAAGATCTGGACGGTTTACTATTAAATTTAAGTTCGCCCGCTCCTAAGTCTAAAGGAACGCCTCCAAAATTCTGTACCAGTAAAAAATAATCAAAAGCCCTGAAAAATTTAGATTCGGCAATTAGACTATTTGCAATACCTACTGCAGCCGCATTTTCGATAATTCCGCTGGCGGTATTGATATCGTTATAGGAATTATTCCATACCACATCGGCTCTGCTTGAGGTGGCATTTATAATTCCAACTCCTGATAAATCATGATCTTTGAAATTTCCGTCGGCTTGCTGACCATATGTATTTTCATCTGTACCGGTCTGAACAGAATTGTAATAATATGCCTGTCCGTATATCCAGCGCAAATGTGCATAATGCGAGGTTAATCCTTGTAAAACTCCCTGTTCTGTTTTAAAATAACCAGGCTCGTAAAAATCATGTGGTTTTTCTTCTAAAATATCAGAGCAGCCCGCAAAGGAGAACAAAGCTACTGATCCTATAATTAAATTTTTAAAAATATGTCGTTTCATGGTTCTTCTTGATTAAAATGTTAAATTAAGTCCGAATAAAAAGTTTCTGGTCGAAGGTGTATTGGTTCCAATAACCAAAAACCTGCGTTGGTATGAATTTACTGCCTGATTTTCATCTCCAAAAGAATTTGTTTCAGGATCCATTCCGGACTTTCTGTTATAAGGAGAAAAGAGTACAAAAGGATTTTGAGCCGTAAAATAAAGTCTTAGTTTTTCGATACCTAAATTTCTCATAAATTCCTGATCTAAAGTATAACCAAGTGTTAAGGCTCTGATTTTTACGTAAGAGGCATCGAAATAACCCATTGTTGACATGTATTTTGGGTTGTCACCGCTTCTAATTCCTCTTGGATTAGGGAATTCAGCATCTCTGTTTTCCGGTGTCCAGTAATCTACATCCACATTACTTCTTCTTCCATTTAAAAGGTTTAAGTAACTATTACCGCCATAAAGTGTACTGATTAATACACCGCCGCTTTTGAACGCTCCAACAGCAGAAAAATCGAAACCTTTATACGTTAGATTAGTATTGAAACCTCCCTGAAAATCCGGGTCTGTTTCGATTATTTGTCTGTCACTTGCGTTAATGGCGCGTGTTGGTGTACCATCAGGATCAAAATCTCCTGTATATTTAACTTTGATAGATCCTACTACGGTACCTTGTTGGTTGATACCCGTTGGTCCCGGTTCTAATGTAGACATATACGGATCGCCTTCCTGCCAGATACCTACTTTTTCGTAGTCATAAATAGAATTGATATTATAACCTACAAACCAGGAATTTGACTCGTCTCTTTGTGCTCCCGAAGCAAGTTTTACTAACTTGTTTTGATTGGCATATAAATTAAACCCAACGCTCCAGCTCAACCCTTTTGGATTATCAAGGATAACTCCGTTTAAAGCTATTTCGTAACCTTTGTTTTCAGTTTCACCAACATTGCCCACATAACTGCTAACTCCTGCTGTTGCCGGAAGATTTACTCTTTGCAGCAAATCTTTTGTATTTGTTTTATAATATTCGATTGTTCCTGATAAACGATTGTTCAGAAATGCAAAATCCAATCCGTAATTCCATGTTGTTGAATATTCCCATCCTAAATCCGGATTAGGCAATGTTGTAACATATACTCCTGTAGAATTTGTAGTTCCAAAATTATAAGGTCTTGTACTTAAAGCTCCCAAAGTTTGGTAGGGATCTACGGCCTGATTGGATGTTTCTCCGTATCCTGCGCGTAATTTCACTAAATTAACCCATGAAACTTTTTTCATAAAAGATTCATTTGAAAGTGTCCATCCTGCAGAAACAGCGGGATATGTTACCCATTTATTTCCTTTGGCTAATCGTGATGAACCATCTGAACGTATTGTTCCTGAAATAAAATATTTATTATCGTATGAATACATCGCTCTGGCCATATAAGAACTTAATCCCCATTGCGTGTAATCCTGATTGGCAGGGTTTATTACTGCTTCTTCTTCACTCTGTCCTAAGTTGTAAAACTGAAATGCATCCGACGTGATTCCGTTTCTTGACACTTGAGAAGTATTTCCTGTAAACTGCTCATTCGAATATAATCCAACAAAATTTACAGTATGTTTTTCGGCAAAAGTTTTATCGTATGTGATCAAATTTTCGATAAGCCATTGTGTCGATAATGTATTGCTGATAGAGGCATTAGAAATAGTAGTAGGATTAACATCAAATACTCCTTGCCCTTCATAATAACCGCTATTAGACAAACGTAAATTTAAACCGGTATTCATACGATATTTCAAACCTTCGACTCCCGGTATTTTCACCTCGGCAAAAATATTATTATAAGAACTAAAAGCTCTGGTTTGGTTTACATACGATTCTCCTAAATTATTAATGGATTCTCTGGTGTACACCCAGTTTTCATCTGCTCCCATTCTAACGGTTCTTTTTAGGGATCCATCAGGATTGTAAGGATTGGCTAAAGGAGAAGTACCTAAAACTGTTCCTGTACCTATGTTATCTCCGTTAGTAACAGCATAGTTACTATTGGTATTAAATCCCATACGAAAAGCTCCACCTAACTGCTGATCTAAACCTGCTCTAATACTGTAACGTTCGTATTTCTGGCCAGGCAAAACAGATTCTTCTTTATAATATCCCAAACCTGCATTATACGCTCCGCGCTCCGTACCTCCGGAAACACTTACATCATGACTCACCATTTCACCAGCGCCGTAAAGCGACTTCTGCCAGTCTGTATTGGTATCTCTGGTTTCATCAATACCATCTGTATATAAAGTAGAATAATCGCGAAGTGCTGCAAATTTGGCACCATCCATCATATCGTATTTACCAAAAACCTGCTTGATACCACTGAATCCGTTATAAGTAAATGTCGCTTTTTGATTTTTACGCCCTTTATTACTTGTAATTAATATTACTCCGTTTGCACCACGCGAACCATAAATTGCTGTTGCCGATGCATCTTTTAAAACGTCTACAGATTTGATATCTACAGGATTTATATCTCCTATAGAACCTGCAAACGGAACTCCGTCTAAAACGATTAATGGGTCATTACTTCCGGTTAAAGATCTGGTACCGCGTATACGAATTTGCATGGCAGCTCCCGGTTTTGTCGAAGTCTGTGTTAGATCTACACCCGCAAGTCTTCCTTGCAGTGCCTGAGTTACGTTGGCAGCCGGTACTTCATTCAATTCGCTTCCTCCAATAGATGCTACAGATCCTGTTACGGCTTCTTTTCTTTGCGTTCCGTATCCAATAACAACTACTTCTTTTAGAATACCCGCATCTTCTTCTAGTTTTACACTCACCTGAGTTTGTCCGTTTAAGGCTATTTCTTTGTTTTTTAAACCTATAAAACTAAAAACAAGAATACCATTAGAAGGCGCATCGATAGAATAAGTACCGTCAAAACCTGTACTTACGCCCGTTTTTGTTCCTTTCAAATTTACATTAGCACCAGGAATTGGACCATTGGCATCTGATACGGTTCCGGTAACTTTGGTCTGTGCACCAGAATGGAGCGACAGCGCAAACATTAAGATCAAAAAATAAAAGCATTTTTGATGCTTCAATTTACTTGTAACAAAAAAGTTAGTCATAAAAATTGATGTTAGATAGTTAAAATTAAATTTTGGTTGAGTTAATAAGTGTATTAGTAACAAATATAAAAAAAACAATTAATACACAATCGGTTGTTTATAATTTTATTTACGAATTACCAAAAAAAAGCCATACTAAAAAACATTCTATTCAATTTTAATATTAAAAAAATAAATTATATATATCCAAACGAATTGTTTTGAACCAAAATTTAAAAAGTTAACGACGTTATTGGTCATTTATTAAAAAAATCATAAAAGAATACAAAGCTTACTAATTTTAGAATAACTACCATTATTGAAATATAAATACTGTTAAAAAGACTAAAAATACAACTGGTTGCTTAAGTAATTACATAACAAATATGCGAGTTTCTTAAAAAGAAATCGAAAATTAAGCAAATGAAGCAATCGGTTGTTCCTATAATGGCAAAAACCTCCTCTCAAAATGATATTGAAAGGAGGTTTTTAGGTATTATAATTTATGGTATTTCTCTCTAAAAAATCATAGAACACTCATTACTAAAAGTTTATATTTTCATCTTTTTAGCGTCTTCGATAAATTGATTCAAACCAATGTCTGTCAAAGGATGTTTCAACAATCCTTTAATTGCAGAAAGTGGTCCTGTCATTACATCCGAACCTATTTTTGCACAGTTTATAATATGCATCGTATGCCTGATGGAAGCTGAAAGTATTTGTGTTTGGTAATCGTAGTTATCGTAAATCTCTCTGATTTCGGCAATTAAATGCATCCCGTCAGTAGAGATATCGTCCAGTCTTCCTAAAAAAGGTGATACATAAGTCGCTCCGGCTTTTGCAGCCAGCAAAGCTTGCCCTGCCGAAAATACTAAGGTAACATTGGTTTTGATGCCTTTGGAAGAGAAATACTTACAGGCTTTTATACCATCGGCAATCATAGGCAATTTGACCACGATCTGCGGATGCAAAGCAGCAAGTTCCTCGCCTTCCCTGATCATCCCTTCAAAATCTGTCGAAATTACTTCTGCCGAAACATCACCATCAACAATAGAACAAATGTCTAAGTAATGTTTCAAAATATTGTCTTTTCCGGTAATGCCTTCTTTAGCCATTAAGGACGGATTGGTCGTAACGCCATCCAGAACACCTAAGGCTTGTGCTTCTTTAATATCTTCTAAATTAGCGGTATCAATAAAAAATTTCATGTTTTTTGGTTTTTAATGTGATTGGTTAATAAGCGTATTTCCTGATTTTCTTAACCGCAAAGCTTACCCTCATTATGGTTACTTTGTCTGAAATATTCTAATAATTCAAGCAAAATTTTAGTGAGTGAAAATGTGTATCTCGATTTTATTCTTCAAAAAACATTAATAAAAATAACCTATTCCTTATTTTATTAAAATGACTTTGTTTTAAATGTCTGAATTAAAAAAATAGTAACTAACCATAATCTATTCCAGAATTCATACGTTTAAAATTCAATCATAATCTTGATACACATTCTTAATATTTCACTTTAAAAAGTAATTATCATATTTCAACCTTCTATGGCTATCACATGGTAATTATTAAATTATAATTCAGATAACGTGGAAATTATTAAACACATAGAAACATAGTTTTTTTGGAGATAAAAAAAAGACGTTTCACTTGTTTAAACAAACATAGCTATGCGTAAAAATCTTGATTTTTTTAATCCTTCTCTTTTATGGAATCCAAATCTATGTTTCTATGTGTTTAAAGAAATCATTATATATACTGATTGATAATATTTTCAAACAATTCCTGTTTTCCACTTTGAAGATTTAATTCTCCATTTTCATTTGCGATCGCGTACAAATCTTTCAGGTTTAATTTTCCATCAGCGAAATCTTTTCCTTTTCCGGAATCAAATGAGCTGTATCTTTCTTTTCTCAGTTTTTCGTATGGAGAAGAAGTAATAATTTTGTCAGCTGTCAATAAAGCTCTTGCAAAAGTATCAGCACCACCAATATGTGCCAGGAAAACATCCTCCAAATCTGTTGAATTTCTTCTGATTTTAGCATCAAAATTTACTCCGCCGCCTTGTAATCCGCCTGCTTTCAAGAATACCAGCATTGCTTCTGTAGTTTCCTGAATGTTGTTTGGAAACTGGTCTGTATCCCAGCCATTTTGGTAATCACCTCTATTGGCATCGATACTTCCTAACATTCCGGCTTTTGCAGCTACTTCCAGTTCATGCTGAAATGTGTGTTGTGCCAATGTTGCATGATTTACTTCGATATTGATTTTGAAATCTTTGTCTAACCCATATTCTTTCAAGAATCCAATAGCAGTTGCCGAGTCAAAATCATATTGATGTTTTGATGGCTCCATTGGTTTAGGCTCGATAAAGAAAGTCCCTTTAAAACCTTGTGATCTCGCATAATCTCTTGACATTGCCAGGAATTGCGCCATGTGATCCAGTTCTCTTCCCATATCGGTATTCAACAAAGACATATAGCCTTCACGTCCGCCCCAGAAAACATAATTTTCTCCATCTAATGCAATTGTAGCATCCAAAGCCAGTTTTACCTGACCTCCGGCTCTTGCTACCACATTAAAATCCGGGTTTGTTGCTGCACCGTTCATAAATCTTGGATTCGAGAAACAGTTTGAAGTTCCCCAAAGTAATTTAATTCCAGATTCTGCTTTTTTCTGTTTTAGATATTCTGTAATCGTTGCCAAACGTCTTTCAGATTCGGCAAAAGTTGGCCCTTCAGCAACTAAATCATAATCATGAAAACAGAAGTAATCAAAGCCCATTTTGCTGATGAATTCAAACGCAGCATCGGCTTTATCTTTCGCTGCCTGAATTGGGTCTGATGACTGATCCCAGGCAAAATTTTGTGTTCCCGGTCCAAACGGATCACTTCCTTGTCCGCAGAACGTATGCCAGTACGCAATGGCAAATCTAAAATGTTCGCGCATTGTTTTTCCCGCTACAACCTGATCCGGATTGTAGTATTTAAATGCTAATGGATTATCTGAATCTTTGCCTTCAAATTTAATCTGACCAATACCTTTGTAGTATTCTTTATTACCTAAAACTATCATTTTTTTATTTTTTATGTGTTAATATAAATTCTAATTCTTGTTTCCATTTTTGATAAGCCTTATTGTAAGGTTCTGCATTTTTTAATGGTAAAAAGGTCATAACGTGATCGTTGGTCGTAATGCTTGAACCAAATTTATTGTAATCACCATCTTTTAAACCTACCGCTCTTGCTGCTCCTACTGCTCCTGTTGTATTATAAATTCCGATCTCGTGTCCAATTAACGTTGCTACGGTATTCGAAAAAATCTCTGAACGAAATAAATTATCATTTCCAGCCCTAATCACATTTATTGTCGCGTTATCTTCTTTTAGACATTCCATTCCGTACACAAACGAAAAAGCAATTCCTTCTAAGGCAGCTCTGAACAAATGTGCATTATTGTGAATATTCAAATTCAGGTTCAAAAAGTGTGTTCCGATGTTTTTGTTGTTGAACATACGCTCGGCACCATTCCCAAACGGAATCACCACTACTCCCTCTGAACCAACGTCAATTTTAGATGCTTTTCGGTTCATCGATTCATAGGTTTCATCGCCCATATTGTTTCGCAGCCAGCGGTACTGAATTCCGGCTCCGTTGATGTTTAATAATTTACCAATTCTTGGCGTTTGCAATTCATAATTTACATGCACAAAATTGTTGACTCTTGTACTTTTTCCGGAATTCATTTCGCTGACTGCATAGAAAACTCCTGATGTGCCGCCAGTCGCAGCCACTTCACCCGGATTTAATACATTTAGTGACAAGGCATTATTGGGCTGATCTCCCGCTCTGTATACCACCGGAATACCTATAGGAAGTCCTGATTCTTTCGCGCCTTTTTCGTTTAAAACGCCCTGATTCGTAAAATTCTCTACAATATCCGGCGTCAACGACTGATCGATTCCGTAATAATCCAACAACCAATTGGCTACTTTGTTTTCTTTATAATCCCAAAGCATTCCTTCAGATAAACCGTTTTTTGTAGTTCCAATGTCTCCGGTCAATTTATAAGCGATATAATCTCCCGGCAACATGTATTTGTAAACCTGATTGTAAATTTCGGGTTCATTTTCTTTGACCCATTTTAGTTTCGAGGCGGTAAAATTTCCCGGAGAATTCAGCAAATGTTCCATACATTTTTCTTGCCCAATTTCGGAGAAAGCAGTATTTCCAATTTCGACCGCACGGCTGTCACACCATATGATCGCATTACGCAGTGGATTGCATTCTTTATCTACAATAACCAATCCGTGCATTTGATAAGAAATACCAATTCCCTGAATTTTAGACGCTTCTATATTGGCTTCCCGAATCGCTCTTTTGGTTGCCACACATATGTGCTGCCACCAAATTTCAGGATCCTGCTCTGCCCAATCGGGATGCAATGCCACAATTTCCATTTCGTTTTGCGGTTCGTGCAAAACGATTATTTTTTTTCCTGTTTCGGCTTCTGTCAAGGCAACCTTGACTGAAGAACTTCCGATATCATATCCTATATAATACATAATTTATAATGATTCTCTTAAAATTAAACTTGTTGGCACATAATACTGAACCACCTCATCGTTCGTGATAAATCCTGCCGCTTTTGTTCCTAATTCCTTGAAATCCGTCGAAACAACTGAAATTCCTTTGTATATAAATTTCTTCATAGGCGTTTCGTTGTAAGACAAAAAACCAACATCTGTTCCGGGTTCTAAATCTTTCTCTTTGCATTGTTCTAAAAAGTGCCCTAAAATGCGATCACTCACACTGATATAAGCAATTCCTTTTTCGATGCTGAACTTTTTTGCATCTGTAATAACCTTGTATTCAAAATTAAAATCGGCACAAAACTTCTTAAAAAACTCCAATGTCTCTTTTGGGTGATTGGTATAATCCGGATAAATAAACTGTATGTTTTTATACTTTTTAAACAAATCAACCGCCTCTTTCAACGCCTTATAAAATGCTTTGCCAAAATCCTGAAAAACATAATTATTTTTCTTTTTTGTATGAATGTTCCAATCGATCAGCAAAAGCTTTTCATTCGCAATTACATCCAAAGTTGTCGATACCTCTTTATGATCAAAATTCATCACCACATACTTATAATACTTCCCTACGCTATTATTGATAATTGTTTTAAAAACATCAATATTATAATGATGAAACTGCACATCGGTAATCACATTATCTCCCAAATTGTTTACAAACGAATGGTACAACACCTCTTTATACGCCTTAAAAGTATCCAGTACCAAAAGCACTTTTCTGGTTTCGCCCAAGACATAATATCCTTTATTCGGCACAGAATCAATACTGTTTTGCTCTTTTAAAATAGAATACGCCTTAAAAACCGTATCTCTCGACAACTGATTTGTTTTGCAAATACTATTCACTGACGGAAGCGAATCTCCCTTTTGCAAAATATTCTCTGCAATCGCATTATTGATTCCGTTCACCATTTGCTGGTATTTTGGAATATCACTTTCGTGATTTATCTTAAAGACAAATTTTTCTATATTTTCGTTTATCATACTGTTCTGTTCTGGTATGCTAATATAAGTAAATTTGTTTGTAAGAAAAATATGAATTCTTATTTTGTCAAACAATTATAAAAACATTTCAAATTTAATTTTATCCTTCAAAAAACCAGGCAATAATTAATTTAAATAGATATGCATCAGTTATTTAAAAATTAAAATTAAGTTCTCTTTGTGATAGCATTTCCTGCTGTTCCAAATCGATTCTGTAAAGTTTAGCAGCCCTGTGCGAAACAGCTTCTTCTTTTTCATTTGAATCGTGTACTAAATCCATTTGCAATATCTTTCTTCTGAAATTAGATTTATTGATCTCGATTCCGAGGATTTCTTCATAAAGGTGAATGACTTGTAATAAAGTAAATTTCTCCGGCAACAAATTAAATCCAATGGCGCTTTTGCAAATATTCTTTCGCAATTCTTTCAGACTATAATCCAGAATTGCTTTATGCTTATCGTTTAAACCTTTAATTTCGTTGATACCAACCCATACTACATTTGGATTGAAGATCTCATTTTCTATATCCTCTATATCTTTTTTTACCATCGCATAATATCCTATCGAAATATCTTCCTGAGAGGATGATGGAGATGGACAACCAAAAGCTTTCAACTGTTCCAGAAAGGAATTATCAACGCCAATGTACTTTCTTAAAATATTTTGAGCAGTACCTGATATTGTTTCACCTTCTTTGATGTAATCATTAGCGAGTTCAAATTTTAAATTTCCCTGATTGTCCTTGTGTTTAACCAATAAAACTTTCAGGTTTTCTCCTTCAAAATTAAAGATCACACAATCAATTTCTATTCTCTTTGAAGTATATTGACTGGTAGTATTTTTTCCTTTCTCATCTCCCCTTTCCATAGAAAATAAAATTTTAGCGTATTACTATTATTTTCACCATAAACCGAAATCCTAATCGATCATTCTCCTTATACCATAAGGATCTATCGTTACAATTGTACCATCTTCGAGATAATCAATTTTAGTCATTTTCATACTTCTTAAATGCGTTACTCCTTTTGACAAACTCGAATCGTGGTAAAATAAATACCAATCGTTATCGACCTTACAAATAGAATGATGTGAAGTCCAGCCTATTACAGGATTCAAAATTTTTCCCTGATACGTAAAAGGCCCATACGGATTATCTCCTATGGCATAACAGATAAAATGAGTATCACCGGTAGAATAAGAAAAATAATATTTGTTGTTGTATTTGTGTACCCACGAAGCTTCAAAAAAACGACGATTGTTGTCATTCGCCGCTAAAGTCTCTCCGTTTTTATCGACTATTTTGATTTCTTTCGGTTCTTCTGCAAACTCTAACATATCATCTCTCAAAAGGGCTACAATAGGACCTAAAGCGGGTTCATTACCAATTGGCTCTTCATGAGCCGGATCATATTTATTATTTCTGTATTTTTGAAGCTGTCCGCCCCAAATTCCGCCAAAATAAATATAATGTTTACCATCTTCGTCCTCAAAAACGGCAGGATCAATACTATAACTTCCTTTAATAGCATCAGGTTCCGGTAAAAAAGGCCCAACCGGAGAATCGCTTACCGCTACACCAATCTGGAAAATTCCGTTAGCTCGTTTAGCAGGGAAATACAAATAATATTTACCGTTTTTACAGGCTGCATCAGGCGCCCACATTTGCTTTTCTGCCCATGCAACCTCACTTACGTGCAAAGCAACACCATTATCTACCACTTCTGATTGAATGTTTTCCATCGAAAAAACATGATAATCTTCCATACCAAAATGATCTCCATTATCATTGAATGGAATCCCGGCATCAACATCATGCGAAGGATAAATATAAATGTTACCGTTGAATACATGCGCTGATGGATCAGCCGTGTACATGTGCGAAACTAAAGGTTTCGAAATGGCTA
Organism: Flavobacterium sp. C3NV; assembly: GCF_046825355.2. NCBI lineage: Bacteria > Pseudomonadati > Bacteroidota > Flavobacteriia > Flavobacteriales > Flavobacteriaceae > Flavobacterium > Flavobacterium sp. C3NV. Next base: position 61,504 of record NZ_JBKQBJ020000020.1, read on the forward strand.
ATTTATTAATTTGTTCAAAATTAATTTCTTCAATACTATCTTCAGGCATAGTCGTTTTTATGTTTATTTTAAATAATTAAGCTCTTCTTTGTTTTAAGTCAGTTTCTATCTGTGTTTCCATTTTCTTATTGATCTTATAAAAAAACAACAAGGCAACTCCAACCAAAAATGGAATAGCAGGAAAAATACTTACCAATAATTTTATTCCGTTTATAGCAGTATCTGTTTGTGTTGCGGAGTTGGGTACATAATGAAAATATCCTAAAAATAAAGTCGTTAAGGCTCCTCCTATGCTTAAACCGGCTTTTAACCCCACCATCATGGCCGAAAATATAATGGCCGTTGCACGACGATTGTTGAGCCATTCTGAGTAATCGGCAACATCTGCGATCATTGCCCAAAGAATTGGAATTGTGATCCCGTAAAAAAAACCGTGCAGGATTTGGGAGAAAAACATCAAACTAATAGATTGTGGCGAAAAGAAATAAAATGCAAGTACAAATAGGGTCGAAATAAATAAAAACAATCTGAATACATTTCGCTTTCCGTATTTATCCGCAAGATTTTTAGACAATGTAATGCCGACAATCATAAAGATAATACCACCGGCATTAAATAATCCAAATCCAGCCGACACAGGATCGCTTCCAAAATAATTTAATCCCAGATTGGACAATACCTCTAAAATGGGCTGAATAAACAGGGCCAGCTGTTCTTTATTTACATAGTTTTCAAAATAGTACACATACGAACCGCCTTTCATTGCCAGCGTTATAAAAACCAAGGTCGTAAGGGCAAGCATGATCAGCCACGGCGTATTTTTCTTTAAATCGTTTAAATCTTCTTTAATACTTGATTTTTGTTCCGGCTTTGGAATAATACGTTCCTTAGTTGTTAAAAATGTGATCAACAACATGATCGTACCTATTATAGCCAGTACGGTCATTACTTTTTCGATGCCCACAGCTTTATCTCCGTTTCCGGCACTTTTAATAATACCAAGCATGAAAACCTGAACAAAAAACTGGGCAAACATAACCGCCACAAAACGATACGACGACATACTATTTCTCTCACGCATATCACCTGTTATTACTCCGCTTAAAGCAGAATAAGGTAAATTGTTACCGGCATAAAAAAGCAATAACAAAGTATAGGTAACTATGGCATATATTACTTTTCCGTGGTAAGAAAAATCAGGAGTTGTAAAAGCTAATAGCGCAATAAAACCCAGCGGTATAGCAGTAATTAAAATCCAGGGTCTGAACTTGCCCCATTTTGTACTGGTTCTGTCTGCCAAAACACCAATAACAGGATTAAAAATAAAGGCTGCAATTAAACCTACGACCAGCATTATTATTGAAGAATCTGTTGGCGATAATCCGTAGATATCTGTATAAAAATAAGCCAAATAGGTCATCAGGGTCTGGAAAACTAAATTTGCTGCCAGGTCGCCTAAACTGTATCCTATTTTTTCCTTTATAGATAATTTTTGAGAAATGTAATTCATTATTGGTTTGTGGTTATTTTGGTTAATTCAAAAATCAAAAACAGCTTTTGATTTTATAATAATAAGAATTTATTTTATCATTTTTCCGTTTCCTTTTATATGATCTACTATTTTAAAAACAAGTCATCTTATTTCAAACAATCGGTTGTGTAAAATTAGATAAAAAAACATATTATGCAAATTAATATGTTTAATTATTACAATAATACCAAAAACAACCGATTGTAAAATAATTCATAAAAAACAAGTGTTTTTGACCTCAAAAATTATTTTTTTGTTTCTTTTAATTCCAGAACACTATTGTATGCTTTTTTAGGTTGCAGCTTTGTATCAAACAATAATGGATAATTTGTACGTCCTTTTATAGGCCAGTCATTCAACCAGGACTGTCCGTCATGAACTCCCCAAAATGTCACACGGCTTATTTTATCTTTATGCTTTAAGAATAGTTTGAAGATGGAAGCATAACGATCTGCAAGTTTTACCTGAATAGAATCTGGAAGTTTTTCCGGATAAGGATTCATTTTTGCACTTCCTTCAAAATTCTGATTGACATCAGCTCCTTTTAAATCCCAAGGATTTGGAAGCATTGTAATATCAAGTTCTGTAATCGCTACTTTAATACCAAGCGCGGAATAGGCCAGAATACTTTTTTCGATTTCATCTAAAGAAGGACTCGCCAGCCTCCAATGTCCCTGAATACCAACGCCGTCGATTTTCCCGCCCGCTGCTTTTATTTTTTTTATCAACTTAATAGCTCCCTCTCTTTTGGCAGGTTCTTCTATATTATAATCATTATAATATAAATCTACTTTAGGATCGGCAGCAGCAGCTAGTTTAAAAGCATCAACAAGGTATTTCTCTCCAAGTGTATTCAAAAAAACAGACTTTCTCAAAGTACCATCTTCGTTTAAAGCTTCGTTGACAACATCCCATGAATCGATTCGTCCTTTATATTTAGAAACAATTGTTGTAATATGATCTTTCATTAAAGCTTTCATCTCTGTGCTGTCTTTAATTTTTTCCATCCACGGAGCCAATTGACTATGCCAGATCAGAGTGTGACCATGAATAAACATTTTGTTTTTTTCTCCATACGCCACAAATTTATCTGTTAAGGCGAAGTCGTATTTATTTGGAAAAGGATGCACAAACATCGACTTCATAATATTTTCTGCTGTTATAGCATTAAACTCTTTTTTGATCAATGAATCTACTTTGGCATCTTTTTCCTCGATTTGATCTGCACTCAAAGCTGTCCCGATGTAAAAATCATCTTTATAGCTATCCTTTAAAGAGATTGTTTCTACTTCTTGCTTTTTCGCATTACAACTGCTTACTAGTATTAGAGATACCAGTAGTAAATAATAATTAATAAATTTCATTTTTATGGTTTTAGGTTAATAGTTCAATTTTATTTGGCTGGCAATTGGTTTAATTTATAAGCAATTCCCATTTCTAAACCTCTTAACTCAGCAAGACCTTTTAATCTTCCTGACAGAGAATATCCCGGATAAGTTTCTTTTGTTTCATCAACCGAATGCAGGAAACCATGATCCGGACGCATAGGCAAACTCACTTTTGTCTCGTTCATCAACAAAAGAAGTTTTTCTACAATGACTTCCATGTTAGTATCTCCTTTTAAATGTTCTGATTCTCTAAAAATAGTTTCGCTTTCGCGGAAGGTATTTCTAAGATGCAAAAAGTGAATACGATCTCCATAATCGTCTATAATTTTCTCCAGATTATTATCCGGATTTGCTCCTAAAGAACCGGTACAATAACACAAGCCATTTAAATTGAATGGAATTGCTTCAAAAATTGCTTTAAGATCCTCTTCGGTAGAAACTATTCGGGGTAAACCTAACACCGAAAATGGCGGATCATCAGGATGAATTGCTAATTTCGCACCATATTCTGACGCAGTTGGAGCTATTTCTGATAAAAAATGAATGAGGTTTTCTCTTAGTTTATTGTTATCAATATCAGCATAATGATCAAGTAACGAAAGGATTTGCTCTGCTGTAAAATTGATTTTACTTCCCGGCAATCCCAGCAATACATTCTTAAAAAGTAATGCTTTCTCAGTTTCTGAAAGCTGATTACCAAATTTTAGTGCATTTTCTTTCTGCGTTTCAGTATAGTCGCTTTCGGCATTTGGTCTCTTTAAAAGAAAAACATCAAAATAAGTAAAAGCATCCTGATTGTATAACAAAGCTCTGCTTCCATCTTCATTGATAAAATTATGATCTGTTCTAACCCAGTCTAAAATAGGCATGAAATTATACGTGATGATTTTAATACCACAATCCGACAGGTTTTTGATACTAATTTTATAATTTTCAATATATTGAACGTAATTTCCACTTGCTCTTTTTATTTCTTCATGAACCGGCAAACTTTCCACCACCGTCCATTCTAAACCTGCATCTCTAATTATCTGTTGTCTTTCTCTAATGTCAGCTATTTCCCAAACCTCTCCAACCGGAATTTGGTGCAAAGCAGTTACGATTCCGGTTGCTCCTGCTTGTTTAATATCAATTAGACTTACATTGTCGTTGGGTCCAAACCAACGCATCGTTTGTTGCATTTTGATCATAATAATTGTAATTTAAAATCCAATACTATTGCCGCCATCAACAGGCAAAACCGTTCCTGTTGTAAATTTAGATTCATTGGATGCAAAGTAAAACACCGCATCAGCAATATCAGATGGTTCGCCCAAAATTCCCATTGGCGTTCTGCCCAATACTTTATTTTTTCGCTCAGGATCACTGTCTAAAGCTTTTGCAGACATTTTTGTTTTTATAAAACCCGGAGCCACGCAATTTACACGAATTCCAAACGGCGCCAATTCTACCGCCATTGCCCTTGTCATAGATTCTATCGCACCTTTGCTGGCCGAATACGCAATTACTTTCGGAATTCCGTATTGTGAAGCCATTGAACTTATGTTTATGATATTTCCGCCGTTGTTTTCTTTCATGTTTTTCACCACGGCTTTACTCACTGCAAAAACACTCAGAAGATTGGTATGAATTATCGATAGAAAATCTTCATCAGTTACATCCAGAAATTCTTTTTTCAGATTGATTCCGGCATTATTTACCAAAATATCAATCGGATTATTTTTAGTTATGTTTTCAATCATAGCAGGAATTCCGGCGATATCATTTAAATCAAATAAAACCGGAATGGCATTTTCGCCAATTTCTGCGCAAGCTTCTTCTGTTTTTTCTTTTGATCTTCCAATGATATAGGTTTTGATTCCGTTATCACATAATTTCTTTGCAGTTGCAAAACCTAAACCTGAATTTCCTCCGGTTACAATGGCTGTTTTTGTACTCATTTTATTTTATTATTATAGAATTAATTTCCCGGTGCAAACGGAAATTTTAATGATTTGAAATATTCTAATGTTTGTGTTGATTTCTCTACTCCTTCCGGTAATTCCTGACCTGAATATTGCTGAAAATAAAGCAAACACGCATCACGCCACCATTTTGCTTCTTTATACTGAATTTCCAGTAACATTTGCACTTCCTTAAAACGTTCGCTGTCAACATATATTTCGGATTTATTCCAGATATTTTGCATTTCCTGAACCTGATTTACACCTTCCTGATATTTTAAAGCCAGACCATTCCAAAGCGTTTGACCATTTTTCAGTTTATAATCCCAGGAAACATGATGAAACCATAATAAATCTATTTCAGGACAAGTTTGGAGATTATCAAAAATCTTTTCCTGTTCCGGTGCATATTGAGCGGTGGCATTTGTTCCTGTTTTTGATCGGTCAAAACCTATTCCGTTTTTATCTGCTTTATGATAATACGTCGGATTCCATTCCGGTCTCGATAAATTAGAAACCCAGGGCCCCGGACCATAATGATGCCCGGTATCCATAATATGATGCAAACCAAGTGGTGTCATATAATTTACAACCGCTTCTCTCGATGTAATCATCATTTCTTTAATTGGTTTGATGAAATTTTCATTGTTCGAAAAAGTACATCTCAGCCATTCATCAGCAATTGTTTCTGAATCTAAATAAGGGTTCCAGGCCAATCTCCCAAAGCCGTACCAGTTTGCCTGAGCAAAAGGATGACCCGTCCAGTTTAAATCGTTTCCTATATTCGAAACTCCTGCAATTCCGGTAAGCTTTTGCGGACTCAAAGAACCATCAATCACTTTGGCAACCGTTGCTCCTTTACCTTTTTGATAGGTGTCTGATGCTAAAACTTCCTGAAATAATTTTGGCAGATAAACTAAATGTGTGCTAAAACCCAAATATTCCTGAGTAATCTGAAATTCCATCATCAAAGGTGTTTTAGGCATGGCGCCAAACAAAGGATGAAAAGGTTCTCTGGGTTGAAAATCTATTGCCCCATTTTTTACCTGAACAATTACATTGTCTTTAAATTTCCCGTCATACGGCTGAAATTCAGCGTAAGCCTGTTTTGCCCGATCATTGGCATCATGTTCAGAATATACAAATGCTCTCCACATAATTACGCCGCCAAAAGGCGCTACAGCATCGGCCAGCATATTGGCACCGTCGACATGATCTCTTCCGTAATTTTGAGGCCCGGGCTGTCCCTCAGAATTTGCTTTTACCAAAAATCCTCCAAAATCAGGAATTCTTTTATAAATCTCTTTCGCTTTATCTTTCCACCAATTTGCAACTGCAGCATCTTTTGGATCTGCCGTTTTTAAACCTCCAATTTCGATTGGTGCCGAAAAACGGGCCGTTAAATACACTTTGATTCCATAAGGACGAAATACATTTGCCAAGGCTTCTACTTTTTCTAAATATTGCGGAGTCAGGATCAGAGCATTCGCATTTACATTCGTCAAAACTGTTCCGTTAATCCCTATTGAAGCATTTGCTCTCGCATAATCAATATAACGCTGATCTATAAAATCAGGCAATTTTTGCCAATTCCATAAAGAGAAACCAGCATAACCACGTTCGACAGTTCGATCTAAATTATCCCAATGATTCAATACCCTAAGGTTTATTTTGGGAGAATCAACAATATTTAAATTTTTGATTGAGGTATGAGTTTGCATTAATCTTAAAAAACTATAGACACCATATAAAACCCCAACATCATTTTTTCCGGTAATGACAATTTGTTTTTTATTTTTTAATGAAATAGATTTAATGATAAAACCTTCGTTGTTTATATTTTGGAAATCTGATTCAAGTACTTTTTGCAAGTCTAAATTTAAAGCAGTTTGAGCACCTACAATTAAATTATTCTCTCCTTTGATTACTGAACCAATTTCAGGTTTATTTCCCAACATATTCAATATTCCCGTTTCTAATTCGGCTAAGGAAATTTTAGCAGTTTGAGAACTTCCCAAAGAAACAATTCCCTGAAGATTGTTTTTGTATTCTGAAGCCATTACAGCATTTTGTATCTTATCATATTGAAGCCATAATTTATAATCCCTTTGTGCTGATGCAGTCCAGGTAACCATAATAAACAATGCTAATACTCTAAAAAAAGTCTCTTTTATACAGCCCATTTAATTTTATCTTTTTTTGTCCTTAATTTTAAACATAACTCACTTATTGCTATTTAAAACAAATCTATCAGCAAAAAAAATGCTAAAAAAATATGTTATTAAAAATATTACAAATATCGCAATCGGTTGTGCTAAAATACAAAAAATAAGCAATAAAAAAATAAAAAAACATTTTACTTACTGCTTTGGTCTATTTCATCCTCCTTACATATTTAGATGATTGAACTATTTCATATAAAAAAACCTGCTAACATAAAATTACATTAACAGGTTTTATTTAAATTTAAAAATATTGCTTAAATCTTCCTTGAGGACTCACGAATTAATACTTGAGTATTTAAAAAAGTAATCTCTTTTGCATCCTCTTCCTTGGCAGATTTTAGATTTTTGATAATTAACTCGGCAGCAGCTTTCCCCATTTTCTCGGCAGGATGCGTTATAGTCGAAATATTAGGTTCAATTATTTCTGAGATTGGATCGTTATTAAATCCTATAACTGCAAACTCTTCAGGTACTTTAATACCTCTTTTTTTAGCAGTCTGAACGGCACTTACCGCCAGGATGTCCCCGGGAGCAAACAGGCCGTCTGGTGCTTCTTTCAAATCAAATAAATGGTTACAGGCCTTAACACCTTCTTCATAAGTCATGTGTTTTAAGCTTATGATTAAATCTTCATCAACAGGCAAATCATGCTCTATTAAAGCATCAATATAACCTCTTTTTCTTTCATTATAAAGAGTACCAAATTCTGAACCGGCAGTTAAGTGCGCAATCCTTTTACATCCTTGTTCTATTAAATGTTTAGTTGCCTTGTAACCCGCCAGGTGATTATTGATCACAACCCTGAAAGTGTCATAATCTCTGGGCACCCTGTCAACAAATACAAGCGGAATATTATTATTTGAAAACTGCTTAAAATGAGAAGTATCTTTTGTCTCCATTGCCAGAGAACAAATAACGCCGCTTACACGGTTACTATATAATGATTTAGCCAAATCTACTTCTACGTCATAAGAGTCATGCGACTGCATAATAATAACCGAATATTCTGATTTACGAGCTGCAATCTCAATACCACTGATCAGAGAGGATAAAAAAGGCTGTGTAACTGTTGGAATCAGAATACCGATAGTTTTAGACTTATTACCACGCAAACCAGCCGCTAAAGTATTAGGAACAAACCCCATTTCTCTGGCAGTCTGCTTTACTTTTTTTATTGTCTTATCACTTAGACTATGGTGATCTTTTAAAGCTCTTGAAATTGTTGATGTAGCAAGATTCAATTTCTTGGCAATATCATAAATCGTTACATGCTTGTGCTCTTCCATAAATTAAAATACTATAATGAGTAAATGTAATTATTTTAGTGACACAATAGAAGATTGTTTCAAAATTAAGCCTGTTGAATCACTTACAATAGCATTTTTTGATGCATGAAATCTTCTTTAATTATTTTTGAAACATTATTTTTTAGTTTCAAAAAAATAGTATTTCTTTACACAATCGGTTGTTTTTAAATTATAGGAAAAAATCAAATTCAGCACTTTAATAATCAATAAAAGAAAAAGCTAATGGGAACAAAAAAATTTACTTACATAATCGCACTCATCATAACATCTTATTGTTATGGACAAGAAAAAACAGAAAAGTTTTCATTTCAGAATCCTGAATTATCTTTTGAAGAACGGGTAAATGATCTTGTAAAACATTTGACATTAGAAGAAAAGGTATCCCAAATGCTGAATTCTTCTCCTGCAATTTCAAGGCTGGGAATACCGGCTTATGACTGGTGGAACGAAACCTTACATGGTGTAGCACGAACTCCTTTTAAAACTACCGTTTATCCTCAGGCAATTGCGATGGCTGCAACATTCGATAAAAATTCCCTCTTCAAAATGGCTGATTATTCGGCACTGGAAGGAAGAGCAATCTACAACAAAGCCGTTAAGCTCAATCGAACCAACGAGCGCTACCTTGGATTAACGTACTGGACACCCAACATTAATATTTTTCGTGACCCACGTTGGGGACGCGGACAGGAAACCTATGGTGAAGATCCTTATTTGACAAGTATTTTAGGTGATTCATTTGTCAAGGGGCTTCAGGGAGATGATCCTAAATATCTAAAAGCTGCTGCTTGTGCCAAACACTATGCTGTACATAGCGGACCTGAATCTTTGCGCCACACTTTTGATATTGATGTAACTCCTTATGAACTCTGGGATACCTATCTTCCTGCGTTTAAAAAATTAGTAACCGAGTCTAAAGTAGCCGGAGTTATGTGTGCGTATAATGCTTTTAGAACGCAGCCCTGCTGTGCCAGTGACATTCTTATGACAGATATTCTTCGTAACCAATGGAAGTTTGATGGCTATGTAACCTCAGACTGCTGGGCAATTGACGATTTTTTTAAGAATCATAAAACGCATCCGGATGCAGAATCAGCTTCAGCAGATGCTGTTTTTCATGGTACCGATATTGACTGCGGCACAGATGCTTATAAAGCACTGGTTCAGGCTGTAAAAAACGGAAAAATAAGCGAGAACCAAATTGATATTTCTGTAAAACGCCTTTTTATGATCCGTTTCAGATTGGGAATGTTTGATCCTGCATCAATGGTACAATATGCCCAAACTCCGGATTCTGTTCTGGAGAGCAAAGAACATAGCAATCATGCTTTAAAAATGGCCAGTCAATCAATGGTTTTACTTAAAAATGAAAAAAATATCCTGCCACTAAGTAAAAACTTAAAAAAGATTGTGGTTTTGGGGCCAAATGCAGATAATTCAATTTCTATTTTAGGAAACTACAACGGAACTCCAAGTAAATTGACAACTGTTTTACAAGGGATTAAAGAAAAGCTGGGCGCAAATACAGAAGTCGTTTATGAAAAAGCAGTTAATTTTACTAATGACACGTTATTAGTCTACAAGGATCTTAAAAATCAATATTTATACGAAGGAAAGCAGGGTTTTAAAGCACAATATTACGATAATGTCGATTTGTCCGGAAACCCGGCTGCAGTAAGAACAGAATCAGAAATTAATAACTTTTGGCAGGAAGGTGAAACTGTTCTTAATAACATAAAAGCAAACCATTTTTCTGCCCGTTATACCACTGATTTTAAGGCTGACCAGGATGGTTCTATTACTTTTGAACTCAATGCTGATGATGGGTATCGCTTTTTAATTGATGGAAAAGAAGTAATAAACGCATGGGAGAAAAACAGATGGGGAGAAAAAACATTTAAATTAATGACCAAAAAGGATGCGGTTTATCATTTAGTTTTAGAATACTGGCAGGGAGAAGGAAAGGCAAACGTAGCCTTAAATACCGGAAATTTTGAAAAAACTGATTTTACAAAATTGGTTGATCGAAATAAAGATGCAGACGCCTTTATTTATGTTGGCGGAATATCTCCGCAGCTTGAAGGAGAAGAAATGCCCGTTAACTTTCCCGGATTCTCAGGAGGTGACCGCACCTCTATCCTGCTCCCACAAGTACAAACCCGATTGATGCAAGCGCTAAAAACCTCAGGAAAACCAGTTGTTTTTGTTATGATGACCGGAAGTGCAATTGCGATTCCGTGGGAAGCAGAAAATATTCCTGCAATCCTTAACGCATGGTATGGAGGTCAGGCGGCAGGAACTGCGGTAGCCAATATTCTTTTTGGAGATTATAATCCTGCAGGAAGATTGCCTGTAACATTTTACAAAAGTGATTCAGACTTATCGGCTTTTGTTGATTACAGCATGGATAATAAAACGTATCGTTATTTTAAGGGAAATCCTCTTTACGGCTTTGGGTATGGCCTGAGCTATACTTCGTTCAAATACGATCAATTGAATATTTCTTCAAAAATAAAAAAGAATGAAACTCTTTCGATCTCTGTAAAAATTACCAATACAGGCAAAAGTGAAGGTGAAGAAGTTGCCCAATTGTATGTAATAAATCAGAATTCAGCTGTAAAGACACCAATTAAAACATTAAAAGGATTTGAAAGACTGAATCTAAAATCAGGCGAAAGTAAAACCATCACCTTTACTCTTTCTCCTGAAGACCTGTCGTATGTTACTGCCGAAGGAAGCTTAAAACAATACGAAGGAAAAATTAAGCTTGCAATTGGCGGCTCACAGCCAGATGAAAAAAATGAAATAAAAAGTAATATCGTTTCTAAAATAATTTTGATAGAAAAATGATAATGCTAATTTGAATTAAAAACATAGCCTGATTTGAATCCTTCTCTTCGCAAAAAAGTCCTAATGAAAATTAGGACTTTTTTTTTATGGATAAATTTTAGATTGTAGATTCAATTAAATATAGAAATTTCTCCCTTTTATGTTTTATGCACTTTTCAATTCAGGAATCAAACATTACTTCAATCCTGAGTAAAAAAACCTCAACCTATTAGCAAAACGGCACAAATACATCATTTGTATTATATAATGCTTCAAATATAGTATTCTATCTATTACAGTAAAACTAAATTTACATTCTTAATTTTTTACTGATTCTACACTATTAGATATAAAAAATTATATAATTAAAAAATAAGTCATACTAAATAAGAGAATATTAATAAATTAAGTTTCAACAAACTCTACTACAAAACCTAAAACCACATGATGAAAAAACAAATTAAAAAATATGCCTTTTTTATGCTAATTGTTCTTGCAAACGGACATGCTCAAACAAAAAAACATATGGATGCTAAAAAACCTATCGAAGAACGAATTTCGCTTTTGATGAAAGAAATGACATTAGAAGAAAAAGTCGGACAAATGAATCAATACAATGGCTTTTGGGATGTTACAGGTCCAGCTCCGAAAGGCGGAAGCGCTGAATTAAAATACGAACACTTACGAAAAGGCCTGGTAGGATCAATGCTTACGGTTCGTGGTGTAAAAGAAGTTCGTGCCGTACAAAAAATTGCTGTAGAAGAAACCCGTTTGGGAATTCCGCTAATTATTGGTTTTGATGTAATTCATGGCTATAAAACGTTAAGCCCGATTCCGTTGGCAGAAGCGGCGAGTTGGGATTTGGAAGCCATTAAAAAATCGGCGGCGATTGCGGCAGATGAGGCTTCGGCATCTGGTATTAACTGGACTTTTGCTCCCAATGTCGATATTACAAATGATGCACGTTGGGGACGCGTAATGGAAGGTGCCGGTGAAGATCCTTATTTGGGAAGTAAAATAGGTTACGCAAGAATAAAAGGTTTTCAAGGCGAAACTATTGCAGATTTAGCTAAAGTAAACACGATCGCAGCTTGCGCCAAACACTTTGCAGCATATGGTTTTGTCGAAGCAGGATTAGAATATAATATGGTAGATATTAGTAATTCTAAATTATACAACTCGGTTTTACCGCCTTTTGAAGCGACTGTTCAGGCGGGAGTTCGTACGTTTATGAATTCATTTAATACACTAAACGGCGTTCCGGCAACTGGAAATGTTTTTTTACAAAGAGATATTCTAAAAGGAAAATGGAAGTTTGATGGTTTTGTGATTTCAGATTACGCTTCGATTCGCGAAATGATTGCACACGGATACGCCAAAGATGAAGCCGACGCAACAGCAAAAGCAGTCATTGCAGGTTCAGACATGGATATGGAATCGTATTTGTATGTCGCAAAATTGGTTGGTTTAGTGAAAGAAGGAAAAGTAAAAGAATCCTTGGTTGATGATGCTGTTCGCAGAATTCTACGTGTAAAATTTGAATTGGGACTATTTGATGATCCGTACAGATATTGCGACGAAAAGCGTGAAAAAGAAGTTGTTGGCAGTAAAGCGAATAACGATGGTGTTTTAGAAATGGCTAAAAAGTCGATTGTATTATTAAAGAACGATAAAAATTTGCTTCCGCTAAAGAAATCCGGACAAAAAATCGCTTTGATTGGCGCTTTGGCAAACGATAAAAATAGTCCGTTGGGAAGCTGGAGAATTGCTGCCGATGATAATACTGCCGTTTCGGTTCTTGAAGGAATGCAGCAATACAAAGACAATCAATTGACTTTTGAAAAAGGTGCAGATTTGCTTTCGCAAAAAGCTACTTTCCTGACAGAAACAGTTTTCAATACAACAGATAAAAGTGGTTTTGAAGCGGCAAAAAAAGCGGCAAAAAATGCTGATGTTGTCGTGATGGTTTTAGGCGAATACGGTTTTCAAAGTGGAGAAGCAAGAAGCAGAACCGACTTGAATTTACCGGGATTACAACAAGAATTACTAGAGGAAATCTATAAAGTAAACCCTAATATTGTTTTGGTTTTAAATAACGGTCGTCCGTTGAGTATTCCGTGGGCTGCAGAAAATATTCCAACAATTGTAGAAGCCTGGCAACTAGGAACTCAAACCGGAAATGCCGTGGCTCAGGTTTTATATGGCGATTATAACCCAAGTGGAAAATTGCCTATATCTTTCCCGAGAAATGTTGGGCAAGTTCCTATGTATTACAACAAATACAGCACGGGAAGACCAATCGACAGTGATAAAAATGTGTTTTGGTCTCATTATATGGATGTGGAAAAAACACCTCAGTTTCCGTTTGGTTTTGGATTGAGTTATACGAAGTTTGATTATAAAAACCTTAAAATCAACAAAACGTCTTTTGCAAAAGGAGAAAAAATTCAAGTAAGCGTTGACGTTACCAACTCTGGAAATTATGATGGTAAAGAAGTGGTTCAGTTGTATATAAACGACGCTGTTGCCAGTATCGTAAGACCTGTAAAAGAATTAAAAGGTTTTGAACTTGTTACATTAAAAAAGGGAGAAACTAAAACAATTCAGTTTACATTGACAGAAAAGGAACTTGGTTTTTATGACAATGAAGGCAAATTTTTAACAGAGCCTGGCTTGTTCAATATAATGGTTGGATGGAATTCTAATGAAGGACTTACCAGTAAATTTGAATTAAAATAAAGTCTTTAAAAAAAAATTAAACACATAGAAACATAGGTTATATAGAAAAAAGTTGTCAAAAAGAGAAACAAGTTTCTTTCACATAGTCCTAAAGTATTGAGATTTTTAACGCAGATTTAAAAAGATTTAAGCAGATTATTATTAAAATTAGATCTGCTAAATCTGCGTGAAACAAAATCTTTTAAATCACTTAAAAGTTTAATCAGGAAAGTAATTAAAAAAATCCGTTTTTATCAGCGTTTTCGCTTTAGCGAATCAGTAAAATCAGCGTCTGATTTTGACGCGGATAAAACAGATTTAATTCGTAAAAACGCAGATAAAAACGGATTTGATTTGCAATAATTTTATTTTTTGAAAACTTAACTTAATGACATTATCCGAAGCGCAATGTCATTAATTAAGGGAGAGTATATAATGGTACAGTGAATAAATCTAGCAAAGACGCAAAAATCGTAAAGATTTTGTCATTTCGACGAAGGAGACCCGAGCGATAGCGAACAGACGAAGTAAATCCTCGTAAGTGACTCCGCAACGAAAATCCAATCTTTGTCGAGCTTCTCGCGAGGATTTACTTCGTCTGTTCGCTATCGCTCGGGTCTCCTTCGTCGAAATGACAATATTGTGTTTAAGCTTTGCGGTTTTGCGAGATTAAATTTTAGTTTATAAAAACTTAACTTAATGACATTGGCCGAAGCACCGGGATTTATTCTTAAGTCAACAACCTAATAACCTGAGTACGATTACTTAATAATCGAGCTCAGGTTTTTGGCAATATGATAAAATTTATACCTAAAAACTTTATTTCATGTTTAGTTTTATTAATATTGTTTATATATACGTAAAACAGGATCAATCCTAAAAACTTGTGGAGATAAAAAAAATACCACAGAGAACGCAAAGTTTTTTAAATATATTAAGTTTAGAAAAAAACACAAAGTTCACAAAGCTTTGTGGACTTAGATTGTGTAAACACGACTTAAATCTTAGTGAACTCTGCGAATCCCGATAGCTATCGGGATTGCGTTCTCTGCGTTAAAAAATAATTAACGAGTATAAAATTTTTAATGTTTCTCCACAAGATTTAGCATTGATCTATAAAATTGAGGTTAATTTTCAAATTTAATTTTCAGAGCAAATTGATAATAATACTATTAAATGAAAAATATTAAATATATTCTTGTATGCTTTTTTGTGTATGCAAATTGCTTGTTTGCTCAGGACAAATTTGACAACTACCAATTTAGAAGCATACAGGAAACTACTTCAAAAAGAGCCATTTCTTCGATTATTCAGGATAAAAATGGATTTATTTGGATAGGTACAAACGGCACGGGTTTGTATCGATATGATGGTGTCAATTATTTTGGATATGAATACAATAAAAAGCCAGGTTCACTAAACAGTAACTTTATTTATGCCTCTTTTATTGATTCTGATAATAACTTATGGGTGGGTACTGATGACGGTTTGTGTTTGTACAACAGGGATTTAGATAATTTTACTAAAATCAATATTGAAGATGTAATTAGAAAAGGTTATGACGAACCTATTACTGTAAAGACAATTATTGAGGATAATAACGGAAATTTAATTCTGGGAACTTATGGTTTTGGATTATTCAAACTCAATAAAAAAACTTTAAAAACTACTCTGATTCCGTCAAAGGTGTTGGACAAATTTAATTTTCTAATAAAATCTTCGGTAAAAAATAAACGAGGTATTATTTATCTGGGAACAAGTTATGGACTTTTAGAACTTGATTTAAACGGAAAACTCAAGCAGGTTTATAAAGATAAATTTAAAAGAGAACCATTATTAGACGATATCGAAAATCTGGTTATAGATAAATACGGATATATATGGCTGGGAACGACTGAAAGCGGTCTGATAAAAATTAAACCTGAAACAGATAATTATCAATTTGAAAATTATGCTATTACCAAAAACAAGATCTTATCGATTATAGAAAGCAGTCACGACTATATCATTTGCGGTACCGAAAATGACGGATTATTGGTTGTCAATTATAAAGGGCAAGTACTCCAAAAATATTTGCATAGTAAGTATAATGACTTTAGTTTAAAATCCAATTCGGTTTGGTCTTTATACGAGGATAAAGAAAAGCGACTTTGGTTGGGCTATTTTAATAAAGGACTTGGCGTATTTGACAAACCCAATAACAAATTCAATTCGCTTGAATCACAGGTAAACAACGATAATTCACTTCAAACCAGTTATGTCACTTCGATTATAAAAGATAAAAAAGGAAATCTGTTAATCAGTAATGAAGGCGGAGGTCTCGATATTTATAATCTCAACAATAAAAGTTACGTTCATGTCAACAAAAACAATCAAAGCTACTATTCCGGTTTAGATGCTGTTGATATTCAGTCCATATTTATAGACAGTAAACAAAATATTTGGATAGGAAGCTGGGATCGCGGCATCTACTTTCTTAAAAATGGCACTACCCGATTCATAAACTACAATACAGCAAATACTTCGGGATTAAAATCGAATCGTGTTTTTAGTTTTTCTGAAGATTCAAAAGGCCGAATCTGGATTGGAACTTTTATAAAAGGATTGCATTATTATGATAATAAGAACAATACATTTATTCATTGTGAATCGAGATCATTTACAGAAAATGCTTTAGACAACGCGTTCATCCGTAAGGTTTTTGTAGACTCTGATAATGTTTTGTGGGTAGGAACCATCTTAGGGCTGTATCAGGTAAGTTTAAAAAACGACTCTGATTTTAAAGTGACCAATATGCGTGATGCCATGTTCAAGGACAAAACGAAGTACAACAGCATTCAGACTATTTTATCGATTTATGAGTCTAACGATAAAACGATATGGATAGGAACAGACGGCGAAGGATTGTTTAATTATAATAAAAAAGACAAGACATTTTCGAACTATAATAACTTTCCGGGGTTTAAAGAAAAATCGGTTCGCGCCATCATTTCTGATAACAACGGATCTTTATGGATAAGCGGCGGATCAGGTTTAACAAAACTCGATTTTAAAAATAAAAAAAGCACCAATTTCACTAAAGATGACGGTCTTGTAGATAACGATTTCAATAATAATGCGGTTTTTAAAGATGGAAATGGAGAGTTGTATTTTGGCAGTTATGAGGGAGTAAATTATTTTAATCCTAACGAGATCAAAAAAACAGAAAAAGCGCCAAAATTGTATTTCAGCGATTTCAAATTGTTCAATAAATCTGTAAAACCCAATGAAGATTCCTCGCCGTTAAGCAAAGTAATTTCCCAAACTAAAGAAATTATGCTCAACTACACACAATCGGTTTTTACGATTGAATATGTGGGAATTAATTATAATTATTCTAAGAAAAACCAATATGCCTATTATCTGCAAGGCTTTGAAAAAGACTGGAATTATGTCGGCAATAACAGAACCGCAACGTATACCAATCTGGCGCCGGGTGATTATATTTTTAAAGTAAAATCGGCAAATGCAGATGGTTCCTGGAGCAATACTCCATTAGAATTAAAAATAAAAATCCTTCCTCCGTGGTGGAAAACCTTTTGGGCGTATTTATTGTATACTTCTATTTTAGTTTTCCTGATTATATACCTGAATAAAATTTATCAAAACCGTTTTAAAGCCAAACAAGCAATACTATTAGAAAAAGAAAAAAACATTCAGTCAGAGAAATTAAACAATAAGAAATTACAATTCTTTACCAATATTTCGCATGAATTCAGAACTCCGTTAACGTTGATTATTAATCCGCTGGAAGATATTTTAAGAAGTAAAAATGTATCTCCCGAAATACATAATAAATTAAAAATCGTACACAAAAGTTCCGACAGGCTTTCGAGACTGATCAACGAGCTTATGGATTTTAATAAATTAGAGTTTAATAAAATTTTCCTTCAGGCCAAAAAAATCGAAGTCGTAGCCTTTACACAAGGCATCATAGGTTATTTTGATGAAGAAGCTGCTGCGCGAAATATCACCATTAATTTTGAATCTGCATTTGATGAGCTTGAAGACTGGCTGGATCCTAAAATGCTGGAAAAAATATTGTTTAATATTATTTCAAATGCATTTAAATTTACTCCTGATAACGGTGCTATTACCGTTTCTATTAATAAATCAGATGCTGATAATGCATTGCTAATTAAGGGCGTTGAAGTTCCTTCTTTTTCGATAACCATTACAGATACGGGTTCAGGAATTCGTAAAAAAGACCTCAACCGAATCTTTGACCGATTCTATCAGGTCAATAATGTAAATAAAGATTACTACGGCAGCACCGGAATTGGTCTGGAGGTCGTAAAAGAATTTATCGAACTGCATAAAGGTAAAATTGATGTTGAAAGTGAAGTGGGACAAGGCACAAAATTTACGGTAACTTTTCCTTTGGGTAAATCTTTTTATAAGAAAAGTGAAGTTGTAGACGAGGTTTTTAAAATCGAAAAAAATAAAAATAAATTTCTGTCTGAATCCGCTCATGATCCATCTGAAGATAATGAGTTTACGAATGAAAACATCGAAAATAATGTTGTCGAAACTGCAAAACCGTATACTGTTTTAATTGTGGAAGATAATCCTGAATTAAGAAATTATCTCAAAAATGAACTAAGCAAATTATACAAGGTTATTGTAGCCGAAAATGGTCAGAAAGGCTACGAAATTGCGGTTCAGAAATTGCCGGATTTGATTATTACAGATGTTATTATGCCGGTTATGGATGGGCTGCAGTTGTGTAAAAACATAAAAGGCGATTTAAAAACGAGTCATATTCCTTTGTTAATGCTCTCGGCAAAAGCAATGGTAAAAGACCGACTGGAAGGAATTGATTCCGGCGCTGATATGTATTTGAGCAAGCCATTTGAGTTAGACATTTTAAAATCGAGTCTGGCACAGCTTATTACGAGCAGACAAATCATGTTCAAGAAATTTTACAGCGGAATCACAAAAGACGGCAAAGAAAAAACAACTTCGCTGGATAATGAATTCATTCAAAAAATCCTCCATTTTATTAATGAAAACATCAGCGAACCCGAATTGACTGTCGAACTTTTATCTTCTAAAATCTATTTGAGCAGAAGTCAGTTGTATCGAAAAATAAAAACATTAACAGGCGTTTCGGTCAATGAGTTTATTAGAAATGTACGATTAGAAAAAGCCAAACAACTCATCGAAAAAGGGAATAGTAATATTAATGAAATTAGCTATAAAGTAGGTTTTACTTCTCCCTCCTATTTTGCAAAATGTTATAAAATCAAATACGGGCATTTGCCTACACAGGAAAAAAGACCAAAAGAATAAGGCAATTGTTCTAGTATAAAAATGCCATTAAAAAGAGCTTCGATTGTATAGTCGAAGCTCTTTTTTTGTCAGGCAATTTTCTCAAAAAAGAATGGATTTAAAACCAAATAAAAATCCATATATCAAAAATATTATCTCTTTTTTTAAACAAACAATATTTTTTAACCAAAAATTTTAGCAATATCTCAGTAGCTATTTTTATGATTTTAGGCTGTTTTTGAGCCGTAACAGGGTGTCAGATGTTTTTTTTGCATCATCTGTTGCACAATATGCTTCATCTATTCTACAATAGCACACCTCTAGATTCTACTTTCGTTAAGAAATATTTAAGAAAAAGTTCAGCCGTCATTTTTCTGAATGATGCGCTTGCAAAAGACCTTTCGATTAAATGTTTTCTAACTAATTATTTAACTTAAACTCTAAACCAAATTTTATGCAGAAAAGAACGTTAAAAAAACTATTGTGTTTAATAGTATGCATGTGGGGAAATTTTTTCTTTGCTCAAACTGTTAAAGGTAAAGTAACATCAGGCGGAACCAGCCTACCGGGTGTTAGTATAATAGTACAAGGAACAAAAAACGCAACAGTTACCGATTTTGACGGTAGTTTTGTTTTAAATAATGTAGAACCAAAAGCGCTGTTGCTTTTTAGTTATGTAGGATATAAAAATTTATCAGTGCCGGCAGATACCAAATCTGTGATGCAGGTGGTTATGGTAAACGACCTCGAAAAATTAAATGAAGTCGTGGTTATTGGATACGGAACTTCCAAAAGAAAAGATATCAATGGTGCCGTTTCTTCTATTAAGGCTTCAGAAATTCAGGACAAACCCTTTACTTCTATCGATCAGGCACTTGTAGGTAAAGCTGCGGGTGTAAATGTTACTCAAAATTCAGGAACTCCAGGAGGAGGAATTTCTGTTCAGATTCGAGGAATTACTTCTATCAATGGTAACGAACCGTTATATGTTATTGACGGAACACCGGTTTTTGCGGATAAAAACAACGACACATTTTCGTTCAGCGCATTGGGCGGAGGAAACGGTCAAACTAAAAACTCGGCTTTATCGGGTATCAACATTTCGGATATCGAAACGATTGATATCTTAAAAGATGCATCGGCAACAGCCATATATGGTGCGAATGGTGCAAACGGTGTTGTTTTGATTACCACTAAAAAAGGAAAAAAGGGAAAATCAAAATTTACTTATGAAACCTATTTGGCCTCTCAGCAGATAACTAATACTGTTGATGTTTTAAACTTACCTGAATATGCTAAATATCAGGCAAAAATTTTCAAACTAAATGGTGAACCAGTTCCTTTTCAATATCAAAAACCGGATTTATTAGGCAACGGAACAAACTGGCAGGATGAACTTTTTAGAACTGCTACATTGTACAACCATCAATTGTCTTTCTCTGGCGAAAAAGACGGAACACGTTATTATACTTCATTGAATTATTTTGATCAGGAAGGAATTGTTTCCAACTCCAATTTCAACAGATTATCTATGCGATTAAATGTTGATTCTAATGTTAAATCATGGCTAAAAATTGGTAACAACCTGTCTGTAAGTAAATCATCGCAGCAAGTAGTAAGAAACGACGACAGAGGTGGTTTGGTAATGAATGCTCTAAGACAATCTCCTGAATTACCCGTTAGAACTCCGGATGGTTCTTATGCAGGACCAACAAGCGGTTTGGGATCTTCGGCAAATGAAGCTACAAATCCAATTGCTTTGGCTGAATACAATAACTCGACTACAGAAAGATTTAAAATTAATGGTAATTTATTTGCTGATTTTACGATCATCAAAGGATTGGTTTTCAGATCAGAGTTAGGATACGATCTTAATTTTGCAAAAAGCAGCACTTTTGTACCTAAATACACTTTAGGAAACGTTTCTGAACTTTTAAACAAATCATTCAAACAACAAGATCAAAGTTATTACTGGAACATTAAAAACTATCTGACGTATAATAAAACCATAAACGAGAAACACAATTTTACTTTTTTATTAGGTCAGGAAGCGCAGGAAAGCCGATATGAATACCTAAGCGGTTACAGAACGGGTGAGTTTTTGAGCAAAGATTTTACAAACTTAAACATTGGTGATATTGATACTGCCCTTAACGGAAACGGTTCTGGCAGATGGTCTATGGCATCTTATATTACAAGATTAAATTATAGTTTTTCTGATCGATATTCTTTCTCAGCTTCTTTAAGGGCAGATGCTTCATCCAACTTTGGACCCAATAATAAATGGGGTTATTTTCCATCATTTTCAGGAGGCTGGACGGTTAGTAATGAAAGATTCTTTGAGCCTTTAACAAAGAACATCAATTACCTGAAATTTAGAGCAGGTTACGGTCTTGTAGGAAATCAAAATATTCCGGCAAATAGATATCAAACTATTCTGTCGTTGCTTTCATCTCCTTTTGGAGGCGTATCTCCAACTATAGATAACTTAGGAAATCCGGATATAAAATGGGAATCACTAAAATCTTTCAATGCTGGTTTTGAAATTGCAATGGTGAATAACCGCGTAAAATTAGATTTCGATTATTATATCAAAAATTCATCTGATTTCCTTACGAAACAAATCAATGATGAATCAAATCAAAGTGCTTTGAATTATTATCTGAATACGGGTGAAATTGTCACTAAAGGAATCGAACTTACTTTGAATACAAGAAATATTGTAACCGAAAATTTCACTTGGGACAGTACCATTATTTTTTCAAAATACAATAATGAACTTACTCGTTTTCAAGGCGAAGGAAAATCTTTACTGGGAAAAGTTCAATTTGATTTATACAACGTTACCAGAACAACTGAAGGACAGCCTGTAGGACAATTTTATGGATATGTGACTGACGGATTATTTAAAAATGCAGCTGAATTAGCAGCAGGACCTATTCAGGAAACAGGAACGGGAATTGGAGATATTCGTTTTAAAGATCTTAACAACGATGGCAAAATTGATGCTAAAGATCAGACTGCCATAGGAGATGCAATTCCTGATTTTACATATGCCTTTACCAATAACTTCAAATACAAAAACCTTACTTTATCTGTGGTCTTAACAGGAAGTCAGGGCAACCAGATTTACAATTTTACACGTCATTATACTGATGGTATTTATCCTGGATTTGGAGATCGATTTGGAAATGTGAGTACCGAAGTATCAAATGCTTTTGAAGCCGGAGTAAACGAAAACACCACTGTACCAAGAATCACGCTTAACGACCCAAATGGTAATGGCAGAATCTCGAACAGATTTGTTGAAGATGGTTCTTATTTAAGAATTCAGAACGTTTCTTTAAGCTACGATTTACCAAACAAAATATTCGAAAATTCTTTTATATCTAAAGTAAGATTGTATGTGAATGTTCAGAACCTGTACACGTTTACAAAATATTCAGGTTTCGATCCTGCGCTGGGAAATTTAGACCAAAACATCACCTTAAGCGGTATTGATTTAGGACGTTATCCTGTGCCAAGAACCACTTCTATGGGATTGAATCTGGAATTCTAAAATTGATAAAAAACACATTTGACTTAATCGTTAACATAAAAAAATAGTTATGAAAAAACTTTTTAAACTTTTTATGATGGGAATGCTCATACCATTGCTGTCTTTATTTTCCTGTTCGGATGATTTTTTGGATGCGCCATCTGAAAATCAATTAACACCAGCCGATTTACCTGAAGGAGTCACGGCTTTTGACGGAATCGCTGAGAGTTTGTATTTTAAACCCTGGTTTACTTTTAATGATAAATTCCTGATTGCGGTTGGGGATATGTACGCGGGCAACGCCTTTACATTTGATGGTGCTTATTCGCAATTTAAAGATGCCCAGGTAACCTCGCAAAACCCGATCCTTACAGAAGGATATGTTTCGTTGTTTTCGGTTATCGATCAGTCGAATAATTTAATGAGTTTAGTCGAAGACAGAAAAAGTGAATTGCCTGAAGCATCGTATAAAAATGCTATTGCAATATCACGATTTATGAGAGCCAATGCTTATTTCTATCTGGTAAGAACTTTTGGTGCTGTTCCTATCATTAGCAAAGCAGGTTCTGCCCCACAGCCAAAAAGAAATCTTGTTGCAGATGTTTATAAATTCATTAAACAAGATTTAGAATATGCGGTCGAAAATTTACCTGAAAAATCAGTAAAAAAAGGATATGTTACCAAATTTACTGCCATGGGTATTCTTGCAAAAGTGCATTTGACTTTGAATGAATATGCAGAATGTGCCGCTTTAACCCAGAAAATTATTGGAAACCAATATGTTTTAATTCAGGATTACGGAAACTTATTTAGCAGTCCGGAGAATAATAATAGTAACGAGAGCATGTTTGCCCTGCAATGGAAAGCTATTGCTACTGAATGGGGTACACAAAATACCAATCAGGCGTATATAGTTCCGGGAGGTACAGGAATTACTGGCGGTGGTGACGGATGGGGAGTTTACCTTCCTTCGATCTCATTGCAAGATGGCTTTGAAGCAAAGGATACCAGAAAAAAGAGTACTATCATGACAGATGGCGACTATTATCCGGAATTACTAAAAAGTCAGGGTGGTTTTCTTTATAAAAAAATATACTCTTCGACAGCTGCTAATTTCAGAAAATACATTGTAGGTTCTGCTGCAGAAAGAAATGATGTGTTTTTTATGAGAACGTCGCAAAACACGATTATACTGCGATATTCTGATGTTTTACTAATGAATTCTGAGGCTATTTTGGCCGGAGCACCTTCTACAACTTCTGCAGCTGCTTTAAGCACTTTTAATGAAGTAAGATCGAGAGCCGGATTACCTCCAAAAATGATCCTTACAAGAAATGATTTATTTAATGAAAGAAGAGTTGAGTTTGCTCTTGAAGGTCAATATTTCTTCGATTTAAAACGTCGTGGCCTTGCTGAAGCAACAGCAGTTATTTCGCAGCAGGAAGTTGGTTTTTATTCAGATGATGCAAGAACCGAATTGGTTTCGATAAAAATAACTCCGGGAAGTAATTATTTTGAACTGCCATTACCGCAGTCTGCTATTGATACTAATCCATCATTATTAGAGCCTCCGGTTCCTTTTAACTTTAATTAACTTATACTATGATCAATAAAATAAAATATAGAATTCTAATTCTTTTTGTACTGGCTTCTTTTACAGCTTGCCAAAATGACGATGCAGTGACTTCAAATGTAGATGCAATGGTGGCAGAACCAGGAGATTTACTTAATCAGGCATTTCCATCCAATAAAGTCAGAGTCGAAGGTCAGGGTTTAGAGGGATTAAAAAAGATTACACTGGATAATAAAATTAATATCAGTTTTAATGCAAACTACAATTCTGATAAATCTTTTATATTCACTATTCCTTTTGATGATAAACTAGGCAGCAGATTTGGTGTACAGCCCATTACATTTGAAACAGCAACTGGTTCCGTAACTAAAAACATTGAGATTTTACAGCCCGTTCCTACCATTGCAAAAACAGACCCTGTTGTAGCAACTCCGGGATTTCCGCTGGAAATTCAGGGAACGTGGTTTTATAATATTTCATCGGTAACCTTGGCAGGAAAAGAAGTGAGTTATACTCTAAAATCATCTTCTGCAATTATTATTGGTGTGCCTGAAGATGCCGTTTTTGGTTCAGAGTTAGTAATTACTACGCCGGGAGGTATTGCAAAAAAAGTAATACAGCTACTACCTCCTGTTACTCCGGAAATTATTGTTATTGTATCTGATTTTGACGGAAATGGTACAAGAACGAATTGGGATGCTTATGGAGATAAAGATAGTTTTAACGCAAGTACTGCAAATGGGCCAACAGGTAATTATGCAACACTTGTGTGGGCAGGCTCAAATGCCAATGGCTATAACGGAAGCAGCGCAGGCGGTGGAGCTAATTTCCTAAGCGCCTCAAATAATGATGCAACAAAAACATTTATTGATATTGATGTAAGTGCCAATGTTGTAGGAGCACAATTTGCCATTCAATTGAATACTATTGATAATAAAAACTATGGCTATAATTTTAAAATAACCGATGTTAACTGGACTACCAAAACCATAACATTGGCTGATTTTAAAGATAATTATGGCTTTGGAGAACCTGCCACTACGCTGGACGCTTCTAAAGTTAATGAAATCAAAGTAGGAATAGTTCAATCAGATACACCTAATCCAAGCATAATAAAATACGATAACATTAAGGTTCGTTACAAATAATTTAATGATTGCATTTTAAGCTCTCAGGAAAAAAGAGGCTGTAATAAAAAAAGCAGCCTCTTTATAAAACAGAAATTATAAAACAAGAATACTCATCTTAACAAAAAGGATATTCTAAAATAAAAAAACAGTATGAAAATTAAATTTTTACTAGTGCTGGCCAGCTTTTTCTTTTTTCTAAATGCCTGCTCTAAAGACGACAACGAAGCTGTTGCTGCTTTAGAAACGCCAGTTGCAAACGCACCAAAAGACGTAAACGATCATGGTTTTAAAGCCAAATGGAATTACGTTTCGAACTCAAAAAGCTATCTTTTGGATGTTTCGACAAACGAAAACTTTACGACTTTTGTTCCAAATTATCAATCAAAACCGGTTACAGATTTAAACGAAGTTGTGGTTGGTTTAACAGGCGGTACGCAATATTATTATAGAGTTAGAGCCAAAAATGAAACAGAAACTTCGGGTTACTCCAATGTGATTAGTGTTGTAACTACAGGTTCCAGTAACGTTCCTGAAGATCCTACATTTTTAAAAGTAAAAGTAAACAAACTCGCTAATCCGTTTTTTATAGGTATGGCGATAAAAGCTTCACAATTAACCAGTGGAAGTCCTTATGATGTTATTTTGAAAAATGAATTCAGCAGTATTTCTGCCGAATATGAAATGAAAATGGATCAGATTTCTACAGCAAGCGGCGTTTACAACTGGACTGTAGCGGATAAAATTGTTGCTTACGGAAACTCTAATGGTATTAATGTTCACGGTCATGCTTTGGTATGGCATAATTCAGTACCAACCTGGTTAAAGAATTATTCCGGTACCGATGCCGAATTTGCATTAGAAGTTAAAAAGTATATTACAGACGTTGTGACTCACTATGCAGGAAAAGTAAAATCCTGGGATGTGGTTAATGAAGCTGTAGATGACAACGGCGGTACCATGAGAAATACTATTTTTCTTCAGCGAATGGGAGCCAATTATGTAAAAGATTGTTTTCAGTGGGCTAAAAATGCAGCTATTGCAGCAGGCGATACCAAATTATTGTTGTTTTATAATGATTATGCAACCTCAACTAATATTCCAAAACAAGATAAAGTTTTTAGTATTATTGATGATTTAAAAGCAAATAATCTTATTGATGGTGTTGGTTTTCAAATGCATAATACTTATTTAAGTCCAACAAAAGCACAAATAGAAACGGATCTTAACAAAGCTGTAGCGAAAGGGCTAAAAATTCATGTTTCGGAACTAGACATACAGGTAAATCAGTCTAACGACATTACCACTTTTACCAACGAAAGAAGATTGCTTCAAAAAGAAAAATACAAAGAGATCGTAAAAATCTACAATGCGCTTCCTGCAGCAAGCAAATATGCTCTGACAGTTTGGGGAATGAAAGATAATGAATCCTGGATTCCGTTTAGTACAGAACTTAACCACCCGGGAGATGACTGGCCTTTATTGTACGACTCCAATTTTGCCATTAAAAGTTCCCATACCGGATTTCTGGAAGGCTTAGATTAAATTTTTTAAAACTATAGTACTTTACTTCAATTAACCTGGGTGTAATTCAATACAAATTTAATTAAACACATAGAAACATAGCTTTTAGAATTTTGAAAAAGTAAATCAAAAGAAACTCGTTTCTTACACATAGTCCCGAAGCTTCGGGATGTGTTGATGCAAGTGAAACGTCTTTTTTGAGTTAAATAATGCTAGTTTCTATGTGTTAAAAATAATTACAACCAAGGGTTACAACTATTATTAAACCAAAAAATTAAATTATGAAAAAATTAAATTTATTAGCGTTAACAGTGACATGTGTATTAGGTTTAGGATTTGCTTCCTGCGCAGATGATGTAACCCCGGCAGCAAAAGACCAATCTGCAAATGCGAGTACCAAAACCAGTACAAGCAAAGTAGCCGGTGCGCCATGGGTCAAACAATTTGAAGATACATTTGATGTAGGTTCAGGTTTATCGCAATGGACAAAAGAACAGCGAGCAGACTATAATTCGTGGTATTGCGACTATGCCAGCTCAGTGCCAACTACGCAATGGAGAGATGGAAAACAATGTTTGGAAATCAAGACTACGAAATTGAGCACATACAAATATCAATCCGGATTTATTTCTTCTCATTATCAATATAAGCCTGAAAATAATACAGAGTATATGCTTTCTGCCAATATTAAACTGGTAGCGATGGAGGGCGGAACTTACAAATCTTTTACACAAACTTATGGTGCCTGGCCTGCCTTCTGGTCTGTGCAGCAAAATGCCTGGCCAACCAAAGGAGAAATTGATATTATGGAAGGCTATTCTTTTGCGCCTAATTCAAGTCGTTTTGCTTCAAATCTTTTTTATGGAACTTCTAGCGGGACAAACCAATTAGGGAATTCTGCCGAAAGAAACTATCCAGGTAATTTTGATATCAACGGAAATGGCGGATGGCATTTATATGAATCCTTCTGGAAAATGAAAGACAATGTCGTAACAGTAACTATAAAAGTTGATAATGTAACCGTTTCAACGTATACCAATAGCAGTGCAGGAAATCTTAATTTAAATAATTTCGGGCCGCATTCGATTATATTTAATCTAAATGTGGGATCAAAAGACTCCAATTTTATTGATCCTAATAAAATCAATTTGTTTTCGACTGTAATGATGTGGGTAGATGATGTAACGGTTTACAAAAGACCAATTTAATTTATACTATAAAAGTCCTAATGAAAATTAGGACTTTTTTTATGGATCAATTTTAATAGTGAAAATTCTAAATTCAAAAAATGCTTTCGCTGAATTTGTATTACATTATTACGACAATGTACAGTACAAAAAAATCGGAACACGATTACTCCTGTTCCGATTTAATTCACTCATTTTTTTTGACACCTTTGGAAAAATCTCAAGCAGTGCCTATTGAGATTTCTATGCTATAGTATATTTTTTTTCTGTTACAGTAGTGGTAGTTTCACTTGTTATGCTATCTACAAATCGCCATTCAGCTTCAGAACCAGATGATGTGAATTTAAGATAGGTATATCCTCGTTTATACAAATTTGCATATTCTAAATCATCTATCAGCACTGTAAATGCCTGTGCTAATTCTACAGCTTTTGCAGGGTCTGAGGTAATTCCCAGATAAGCTTCCAATCCTGGTGACGAAACAGAACTGCACGCTATTTCTGTACCTATAAAATTCCCCTGCATATCAGTAAGTTTACCTATCCAGGCATTATGAGTATCTCCGGCTAAAACCACTACATTTTTCCCGGAAAGCATTGCATACAATTGTTCTCTTTCTGCAAAATAACCATCCCAGGCATCCAGATTATACGGCAAAGTTGTCGTAATTCTCGCAATTTCCTGAGCGGTTAAAGAAGGGTCATTTTGTTTGTGTCTCATTTTAATAACAACAAGTGCAGAAATTGCACTAATAAGTGCCTGCATGGTCGCCGGCTGTGCGCTTCCAAAATGATCTACTTCTGCTAAAACCTAGTTCAAAAGCAGCAAAAGCTCTGCAGGAATCAGCATTTTTGTCATCAGGATCTGCTGGCCCAATACTTTCCATTTAGCAGTATCTGCACTTATTTGTGATCCCAGCCATGTCATTTGTTCGTTTCCAATTAATTTTCTGCTGGTGCTTAACAAATCTGTTCTAAATTTTGTCTGGTCAAAATTTCCAGTATTATCAATATAATCAGCATAACTCATCTGCTTATCTCTGGCTATAACTCTGGTATCCATCATATAGAGCGAAAGAATATTACCAAAATTAAAGCTTCTGTAAATTCTTAGATCTTTTCCTGTTTTAAGCGGAATGTATTCGCTGTAGGCCTGAAAAGCAGCCATTTTTCTCATCTGAAAATCCCCTTCGGCAGGCTGATGGTTTTCTGCACCGGATTTATAGGTGTCGTTAGCAAACTCATGGTCATCCCAAACACAAATAAAAGGTTTTTTCTGATGAAGAAGCTGAAGATGTTTATCTCCTCTATATTGCCTGTAACGCTCTCTGTAATCGCTAAGGCTTGTAATCTCTCTGGCTGGTTTATGTTCTCTGCCCAGCGGGTTGGTAAAAGGATTTGTTCCGTACTGTCCCGGTGCATATTCGTAAATATAATCTCCAAGATGAACCACTACATCAACATCTGAAGAAGCAATCGCTCCATACACATTAAAAAGTCCTGCCGGAAAATTAGAACAGGAAACAACAGCCATTTTTACATCATTTACGCTATCTGTTTTAGACGGCAGCGTGCGTGTTTCTCCGGTAACGGTTACTTGTTTGGTTTTGGCATTATAAAATCTGTAATAATATTTTGTATTCGAAGGGATATTCTGAACATCCACCGCTATTGTAAAATCATTCGCAGAAAATGCTCCCGCCTGCCCTTTTCTAATTACTTCAGAAAATGCGGCATCTTTACTTAGCTCCCAGGTAATTTCAGCATCTGAACCTGCTGAATATCTTGTCCAGATAATCACTCCTTTTTCAGTTGGGTCAAAACTGGCTACACCTGTTTCAAACCCTTCATTTTTCATTCCATCTGGCGCACCACTGTTATCCGATTTATCATCGTCACTACAGCTTTCGATAAGTGGAGCGATGAAAATTCCTCCAGCGGCCAATAAAGAATTTCTAAGAAACCTTCTTCTGCTTAATTCATTGTTATTTTCCATAAAAAAATTTTTACATCAAAAAAACAATCTAATATCAAAACAGAGGTTATGGCATTTTTAAAATTACCTTACATTAATATTAACAATCCATTTACTATAATAAGTTATTGATCTTTACTTAAAATAATATCGAAAATCCTTTAGTATATTTTGTAAATAAATCGATTGCAATCAGGATGATCATAAGTAAAATAAAAACTAATATATAGGTAATTATTTGCGCCTTTTTATTGAATTCAAAAGTGGTGGGATTGATAAAATAATCAGCAAATACAGCCTGAGAAATTTTTATATGAGGACAAAATAAAGTTACGCCCTGCAGAAAATGGCCAATGAGATGATATTTGTTTTTTGGAATATAAGTCAGCCCATTCTCCGCTTTAGAAAAATGAATGGGAATTTGTTTACCTTCCTTAAAACCGAAAATATATCCCGGAGAATATTTTGTTCCGATTTTCCTATCGATATCACTTACATAAGCTTCTTTGCTGCTTTCGAGCTGCTTGTATAAAATACTGTGAACAATGCCATCGCTCTGATGATGATGTATACCGTACTGATCTATGGAAATATGGATGATTTTTTTAATTTTTTGACGCTTGTAATCCTTATAAAGAACCCAAAAAACCCAAAGAAGTATAGAAAAATAGATTAGGTTAAAAATCATCTCACCAGTAGATATGGGACTATTATGCTCCAGCTGAATGCTCAAAGGAAGTGCTATTAATAAACAAAGCATTGCAAGAAACAAAAGTCCGAACATTATGTAGACAAAAATAGTAGCAGTTAAATTACGTTCTGAAATTATTTTAGGAAAATTATCTTTGTTATAAATCATCAACTAGTTATGGTTATAAAACATCATTAAAATTAAAATCAGGCATCCCTTCTTCAGATAAAAAAGATAAAACTTTTTGAATAAGTTTAACCTTGAATTTCTCTGTTAACATAATTCTTTTTTTGAGTTCAGGTTTTTATTCTAAACATATGCGAAATCAAAAATCGAAAAACTTAATCCTAACGCTGCAGCGTTACCTTACAAATCTACTAAATTTGAAACTTCATAAATCGAATTATTTTATCAAAGTAATAATTAACTATTTATTTCATTATTGCCTTTTTCGATTTGTCTGAGTTAAGAAGAAATCTAAGTAAATCAGGTTAAAATGGTCTTTTTTTGCTAATTTTATGCCTTATTACATATCCTTCCTCATTTATTATATTTCTATTTTTGATTCCTTATAAACGCCATAAAAAAATGATTAAAAAGATTTTAAAAATTACAACAATTTTTATTGTGTCCCTGCTTGCAATTTTGTTGATAACCCTAACGGTTGTTCCGTACGTTTTTAAAGATCAAATAACAGATAAAATAGAAAGTATTGCAAACGAAAATCTGGATGCAAAAATATCTTTTGATGAAATTGGACTTTCTGTTTTTAAACACTTTCCTGCCTTAATTGTTTATGCTAAAAATGTTAGTATCGATAACAAAAAAGTTCAGTTTACATCATCAAATGTAGTAAAGGCAAAAACAGCAGCAGTTGGAGTTAATTTTTATAGTTTACTAAAAGGCAAAATTGTTTTGGACGCTATTTATTTAGACGCTGCAAATTTAAATTTTGAAATAGATTCAAGCGGAAATGCTAATTTTAATATTATAAAACAGTCCGAAACTTCAAAAGACACTACTACAACCGAATTTAAAATAAAACGTATTATAGTTAATAAAACAAACATAGCCTATAATGATAAAAGCACTCCTCTGGATTTTAAAATTACAGACCTTAATTATAAAGGAGAAGGAGATTTAAGCGCTGCTATTTTTGATCTTAACTCTCATATCAAAATAAAATCGTTCGATTTTAGTGCAGACGGCGTTCATTATGTACATAATAAACCAATAAATGCCGAAATCATTACCCATGTAGATGCTAAAGAACTTAAATTTAA
The DNA here is from genome assembly GCF_046825355.2 of Flavobacterium sp. C3NV. Taxonomy (NCBI): domain Bacteria; kingdom Pseudomonadati; phylum Bacteroidota; class Flavobacteriia; order Flavobacteriales; family Flavobacteriaceae; genus Flavobacterium; species Flavobacterium sp. C3NV. The sequence continues at coordinate 93,652 of NZ_JBKQBJ020000020.1, forward strand.
GTTTGAGCGTAATAACATTCGGATCAAAAACTTTCCTTTCTCTTTTAATGGCTATTTTGCTTTCATAAAAGGAGGATACGATTTTGATTTACACATGCAATCCAAAAATTCTACATTAGAGGAAATGCTATCCATAGTTCCTCCTTCTTATGACAAGTGGAAAGAACAAATGGTTATTACGGGGAATATCAATTTTAAAATTATAGCACGCGGAAAGTATATGCAAAACCAATCGCAAAAACCAAGTGTTTCTGCAGATTTGCAAATTACTAACGGTACGATTGCTTATAAAAAAATAAAAAATCCTGTAAAAGACATTAATATCAATGCCCGCGCTTTGGTTCAGGATTTAGATATTAATAAATTAAAATTTGATATAGACAACCTATCCTTTAATCTGGATGGAAAAAAAACGGTCGTTAATTTTCATTCTGAAGGCTTTAAAAAATTAAAAATTAAAACCGCCATTTCATCTCATTTAGATTTAGCAAAATTTAAAGAAACATTAAACCTAAACCAACTTGATATTCGTGGAGACATTGCTATCGATCTAAAAGCCGATGGTATATTTTTACGTAATTTAGGTTTTAGTCCGCGTTTGAATAAAATAGATACTATCATTAAAAGTATTCCGAAATTTCAATTAAACGCAAGTTTAAAAAATGGATATCTAAAAGATTTAAAGAGAAAAGATGCTATAAAAAATGTGAATCTCAATTTAAGTTTAACGGCCAAAGACAGTATTTTGCGTAATGTTACGGGTAAAGTAACCAACTTAAATATTGAAGCGCTGGATAATTTTATTCGCGGAAATTTTGCGCTTCATAAATTATATCCTTTTACAGTAGATACCGAATTAGAGTCTAAAATTAATTTAGCCGAAGTACATAAATTTTATCCTTTAGACAGCCTCGAAGTTAGTGGAGATTTAAATTTAAAAGTCAGTATGCACGGAGTATTAAACCGTAAAGAAAAAAAATACCCATCGTCTAAAACTATCGTGAATATTAAAAATGGTTATTTAAAGTCACTTAAATTCCCCAATATCCCGATACAGAATATCAACCTGAACGCAACTGTTACAAGCGAAAAAGGTACAGGACAGGATTTGAATGTAAAATTACAACCTGTCGAATTTGTTCTGGCAGGATCTCCTTTTAAAATAGAAGGAGAAGTTACTAACCTTTACGATTTAGTTTACAATATCAAAACCCAGGGAACTTTGGATATTGGTAAATTAACTCAAATATTCCCGATCAAAGATGTCAATGTCTCGGGGATTATTCAGACCAATCTTATTGCTAAAGGTTCTAAAAAAGATTTAGATGCCAAAAATTATGACAACATAAAAAATGGCGGAAAACTCGAAGCTAAAAACATCATAATTAAGAGTGCTTTATTCCCGGAAACGTTTCAAATTTCTAAGGGTACATTTAAGTTTTTTAAAGATAAAATGCGTTTTGAGGATTTTAATGCCACATACGGTAAATCTGATGTTGTATTAAATGGCTATATCCATAATTTTTTACGCTATATGTTTAATCGTAAATACCTGCGTGACACTAATGAAAAGCTTAAAGCCGAGATTGATCTTTCCAGCAATCACATTAATGCAAACGAGTTTTTTGATATGATTGCCAAATATACTGACAGTAAAGCTGAAGCAGAAATGGCACAAAAAACAGATTCTACGGCAATAAAGACTATTACCGAAAATGTTAGTACTAAAAATAAAAATTACGTAATAAGAATTCCTAAAACGGCAGATTTAAAAATTACGGCAAAAGTTAAAAACCTTCAATTTGATACTTATAAAATCAATGATTTTGAAGGAATTCTGGATGTTAATGATCGTAAAGTTCAGGTAACTCAGGCCACCTTTGAAATGGCTGGTACCAAAATAGCGATGACGGGAGATTATAAAGCCCAACATCGTCTATTGGCTAAATACAATGCTAATTTTAAAGCCAGTAATTTTGATATTCAACGCGCTTATGCAGAGATTCCTATTTTTGCCGAATTGGTGAGCATGGCCAAAGATGCCTACGGTTTAGTATCTCTTGACTATCAGCTTGCAGGAAGTATTGATCAAAATATGGATATTGATTTTAAATCTATAGACGGAGAAGGAACGCTGACTCTGGAAGATATTAAATTTAAAAACTTTAAACTTTTAAATCATGTAGCCAAAAAAGCAGATGCTGCTGATCTGGAAAAAGCTTCGTTTAATAAAATCGCCATTCACTCTACTATTAAAAATAATGTAATGACGATCACGCCTACAACCATGAAAATGGCCACTTTTAGAGGTAAGCTTGAAGGCCAGGTTACTATGGATGGTAAATTAAATATTGGTTTTCGATTAGGACTGCCACCAATGGGACTTATCAATGTTCCTATGAAAATTACAGGTACAGCAGACGATTTTAAAATTACTACCGGAAAATTTAAAGAAGACACTACTTTTTCAGAAGAGAGTGAACTAAATAAATTGCAAGCGCCAGAGCCTAGACGATCTAGACAAAAAGACACTTTAAACCTACCACCTGCAAATTCAAAAATTTTAGATACGATAAAATAAACTCAGTAGTAAATTCTGAATAGTATAAATTGAAAAATAAAAAGAGGATATATTCTAAAAATACATTTAGAACTTTATCTGAAAAACTATTTTTCGAAAAAAAATCATTCTGATGCCAAAAAGCCCCTTTGATCAAAAAGGGGCTTTTTACTTCTATTTATTTCGAACAAAATTAACGCCAGCCCAACTCTGGGGCAATATATTTAAGAATAGACGATAGTATGTGTACATTGTAGTCAACGCCCAAAGTGTTGGGTATCGTGAGCAGCAAAGTATCCGCTTCCTGAATCGCTTCGTCCTGAGCCAGTTCTGCGATGAGTTTTTCCGGCTCAGCTGCATAACTTTTTCCAAAGATCGCTCGTTTATCAGCTTCTATATTACCAAAACTATCGGCTCCTCTACCCTGATTTCCAAAATAATATTTGTCCTGATCGTTGACCAGTGCAAAAATTGAACGGCTTACTGAAACTCGCGGTTCATGCTGATGTCCTGCTTTTTTCCAGGCTTCCTTATACAACCTTATCTGTTCTGCCTGCTGTATATGAAAAGGTTTCCCGTTCTCGTCATACTTCAAAGTAGAACTTTGCAGGTGCATACCGTTTTCTGCCGCCCAAACCGCCGTAGCATTAGATGCAGCTCCCCACCAGATTCGCTCCCGCAATCCTTCTGAATGTGGCTCAAGGCGCAATAAGCCCGGTGGATTTGGGAACATTGGGTAAGGGTTTGGCTCAGCAAATCCCACTCCATTAAGTTTATCCAAAAATTCCAAAGCCTTTTTACGTCCCATATCAGCATCTGTTTCTCCTTCAAGAGGTTCATAACCAAAAGCACGCCAGCCATCAATGACTTGTTCCGGAGATCCCCTACTGATACCTAATTGTAAACGTCCCCCTGAAATTAAGTCCGCCGCACCGGCATCTTCTACCATATACAAAGGGTTCTCATATCGCATATCAATCACCCCTGTCCCAATCTCTATTTTACTTGTTTTAGCACCAATTGCTGAAAGTAAAGGAAAAGGCGATGCCAGTTGTTGTGCAAAATGATGCACCCGAAAATAAGCACCATCTATACCTATTTCCTCTGCAGCAACGGCCAAATCAATAGATTGAAGAAGTGTATCACCTGCAGTACGAGCTTGATAAGAAGGATGATTGGTCCAATGTCCAAACGATAAAAATCCTATTTTTTTCATAGATCGCATTGTTATTATTCATAATCTCAAATATACGCATCATTATTGACTGAGTCTGCAAGCTTTGCTTAGAAAGTATTTGTAATGATATAATATGAATTAAATGTTTTACAGCAAACATTTTTTCTTGTTACAAAAATTGAGTGGCAGATATAGTATTACACTTTTGATAATTTTGGTTTTACTTTTTTTGCTGTGTTATTTTTCAATTAACGTCATTTTTTTAAGACAAAAACACATGTAAATTCAGAAAAAAGATTTTAGTATACCCAAAAACGTATTTTATTACTCCTCCCGAAAACCATAATTATTCAATTTTGCACGGTAAATCACAAATCGATTTTTACCACTGTCGCTTGTGATTTTTTCAAACTAACTAATTAATTAACCAATTACCAACCAAAAATGACAAATTTTATTAGGATTAAAAAAAGTCCTGATCGCGTATCTGGATTTAATTTGAATAAGAGAGTAATGCTGTTTTGCGTCTTACTTTCTTTATCTCAGGTTGATGGATACGCTGTTAGTTCTACGAGTACAACAGAGTATCAAAATGTACAACAGCAAAAAAACATTACCGGACAGATTAATGATGAAAACGGTATGCCGCTGCCGGGAGTAACCATTTTAGAAAAAGGGACCAAAAATGCTGCTTTAACAGATTTTGACGGAAAATTTACTTTAAAAGTAGATAACGAGAATGCAGTATTAATAGTGTCTTTTCTGGGCTATTCAAATAAAGAAGTGACCATAAAGGGACAAACTTCAATTACTATAAAAATGCAAAAAGCAACCACTTCATTAGATGAGGTAGTTGTAGTAGGTTATGGTAAAATGAAGAAAAAGGATTTAACGGGTGCAATTGTTCAGGTTACACCAGATAAATTAGCCAACCAAAATCCTCAGACCGTTCAGGATATCTTAAGAGGAACCCCGGGTGTAAGAGTAGGTTATGATCCTTCTGCAAAAGGAGGAGGAAATATACAAGTTCGTGGGCAGACTTCTGTTTACACTGCAGGTTCTCATAACTCTCCGCTTATTATTTTAGACGGAATGCAGTTTTATGGTGAACTTTCAGAAATCAATCCTGATGATATTGCCCAGCTTGATATTTTAAAAGATGCATCGGCAGCATCTGTATATGGATCGAGAGCAGCAGCGGGTGTTATTCTTATTTCAACCAAAAAAGGTAAAACAGGTAAACCTATGGTTAGTTTTACTACCAATACAACGATTAGCAATAAGAGTGCTTATCGCGGTGTGTATTCTCCAGAGGGATATTTAAAGTATCGTGAAGATTGGGAAACTGCTCAAACTTATGGAGCCAATACAACAACCGGGCAATACGAAGCGTGGATATCAGGGGCAGTTGCTGCTGGTAAACCGGGGTATTTTTCAAGCCCTAATGATTTAGCCAAATGGGGTATTACTGAAGCCCAATGGTTAGCTTACCAACCAAATGCGCAGACAACAGGAAAAAGTTCGAAAGAAGTATGGGGAGCACGTTTGGGACTGAATTTTGACCCTTCGCTGATGGCTAATTTCTTAGCAGATAAAACACACGATTGGAGTAACAGTTCTTTTAGAACCGGGATTAATCATGATAATAATTTGAGTATTTCCGGAGCAAGCGAGAGAGTCAATTATTATATGTCATTTGGTTATTTAACTTCAGAAGGAGCTATTGTAGGAAATGATTATAAGTCAGCTCGTTCTAATATGAAAGTGGATGCTAAAGTTACAGACTGGCTTGATCTTGGAATAAACGTTAATTTTCAGGACCGATCAGACGGAGATATTACGCCCTCTTTAGGTACAAACGCCGGGGATAATAATATGATGAGAACCAGCCCATTTGGAACCTTTAGAGATGCAAATGGCAATTATGAAAGACAGCCAATGGGGAAAAATGTTTCCGGGCAGAATTATAACTATTACTACGAACGCCAATTTATTGAGAAGGAAACAGGATATACAACATTGAATACCATTTTTAATGCAAAGGTAAGTTTGCCTTTAGGGATCACTTATTCATTTAACATTGCTCCCCGTTATCAATTTTATCACGATCGTTATTTCAGGTCAACACAAAACCCAAACTGGCCTGCAGCTACCACTGGGGCGAATAGAAATAATGCTACAAGATTTGATTACAACCTGAATAATACATTAACCTGGGATTATACAATTGCTCAAAAACATCATATCGTAGCCACTTTTGTTCAGGAAGCTGAAGAACGCCGTTATTGGTCAGACGGAATGGATGCGTATAATATTCAGCCATCAGACGCTTTAGGATTTCATCTTGTGAATACTGCAACAATGGCAAATAGCGCAATTAGATCAAACGACACACATGAAACGGCAGATGGATTGATGGCAAGACTTTTCTATTCGTATGACAATCGTTATATGCTTACAGCGACTGTCCGCCGTGATGGATATTCTGCATTTGGAGCTTCAAATCCTTACGCCGTTTTCCCTTCTTTTGGGGTGGCATGGACCTTTAAAAACGAAAACTGGTTTAATTGGGATGCGATGAGCACAGGAAAATTGCGTTTGTCCTGGGGTCGAAATGGAAACAGATCACTTGCAGATCCTTACGTTTCTTTTGCAAACCTTGTAAATACCGGAACAATGGGGTATTTAGACCCTTCAGGAAAAGCGCTTGAAATTAAATATTTAGCACTTGATCGAATGGCAAATCCAAGTCTGGAATGGGAAAAAACAACATCAACAAATATTGGTCTTGACTTAGGCTTCTTACAGGATCGTGTAACGGCTACTTTAGACTTCTACAAATCATCTACTCATGATATGATTATGAGTCAATCCCTGCCTGGTTTTACTGGATTTTCATCCATTGCAACCAATCTTGGAGAGGTTCAAAATCAAGGTTTTGAATTAAGTCTTAGCACTCTTAATATGAAACAACCAAACTTTGAATGGCGTACTACATTTGGAATATCTTATAACGAAAATAAAATTGTCTCATTATACGGTAATATGGTAGATATTAAGGATGACAATGGGAATGTTATTGGAAAAAAAGAGGGTAACGATTCCGCTAACGGATGGTTTATAGGCAGACCCATCTCTCAAATCTGGGATTATCGCGTGACGGGTATCTGGCAAAAAGACGAATGGAAAGAAGCCCAAAAATACGGACAGCGTCCCGGAGATCCAAAAGTAGCCAACAGCTATACTACAGACGATGTAGATGCAGTAGGACCAGATGGTGTTCCTTATAAAAAAGCAGTTTATAATGAAAAAGACAAGCAGTTTTTAGGAAATTCAAATTCTCCTGTACAGTGGTCGCTTCGTAATGATTTTAAGATTTATAAAAATTGGGATTTGGCAATCAGTATGTATTCCAATGTGGGAGGTAAATCACTTAATTCAAATTATATGAATACTTTCAACGATGCCAGTTTATATAAATTCAACTTCAACCCATACGTAAATCCGTATTGGACACTTGACAACCCAACAAATGACTGGGCACGTCTTGACGCTAAAGGACCTGCCGGAACTCCTGTTGCACCGGGAAAATTGTATGATCGCAGTTTTATTCGTCTGGACAACATTTCGTTAGCTTATACGCTTCCAAGAGACCTTTTAGATCGCGTGCATATTAAAAATATAAAAATTTATGCTTCAGTTCAAAACGTTGCAACATGGTCTGCCTCTAAAGAATGGAAATATTTTGGAGATCCGGAAACAGGAGGATTGGCTACACGACAGTTTAATTTAGGCTTTAATTTCCAACTTTAATAATTATCAACAATGAAAAGATATATACAAAATAAAATTACAAGACTGGTGCCTCTTATTGTATTGGCTGCCTTGTTTGGTTCCTGTTCGAAAGATTTTCTTGAAGCAGATCCGCTTTCGTTTTACGAACCTGAAAATACATTTAATACCGAAGCCGGCTTGCAGGCCACTTTGGCACTTTGTGATAAACAACTGCGTAATAATTATATTCACTATGGTTACTCTGGTGTAAGTGTGCCTATTGCTTCAGAATATCTTTTCTCTGATATGGCTCATTATGGAAAAACGGATACAGGTAGTAATATTGCTGATTACGCCAATACTATTGTTCCTACCGGAGATTTTCGAAGAGACGCAGGCGGAGAAGCGCTTTATCTTGGATTTCTATGGACAGAAGCCTATACGGGTATTAAAAATGCGAATACCGTACTAACTTTTATTGGTAATGTGACCACTTTATCCGAAGAAGTTAAAAATAAATATATCGGGCAAGCTTATTTTCACAGAGCCTATCGTTATCTTAATCTGGTGTATCAATTTGGAGACATTCCTTTGATTACCAAAATCTTGTCGGTTCCTAAACAGAGTTATTACTCTACTAAAAAGGAAGCCATCATTGAAATGATTACGGCGGATATGGAGAAAGCTGTACAATTTGTACCGGAACAATCAAAAATAGGATATGTAGGTATGGTGAGCAAAGGTGCATGCCGTCAGTTATTAATTAAGTGCTATTTAGCCTCCGGAAGATTTGCTGATGCAGAAGCACAAGCTAATATTTTGATTAATCAATCAGGTTATTCTTTGGTACAAAATACTTTAGGAATTTTTGATCCGGGAGGAAATCCTACTGCATGGCCTATTACCAGAAATGTGATCTGGGATTTGCACAGACCTGAGAACAAAGTGATCTCTGCTAATACTGAAGCGATATTGGTTGCCCCAAATGGAGGAGCACAATCATTTTTAGCATTTTCTTCGATGAGAATTTTTGGACCTAACTGGAATGATGCTAATTTAATTACTCCTGACGGTAAAACAGCAGCACCGCGTTTTCCACTAACCGATAAAACGAATTATAATGCAAAATATGATTATCAAAGAGCAATAGGACGCGGCATTGGTGTTATCAGTGGTTCTTATTATTCACAGCATCCTATGTGGGTTGTAAATCATATCGAGGATAAACAGGATCTTAGACATAACAGCACGGTTGGAAACTGGGTGAATATGGAAGATCTTAAATATGCTCCCGGAGCAGGTGGTAGTGCGACATGGGCTGGACAAAATTTTAGAATGAGAGATGCTTCCGGCAAACTCTTAGCACAAGATTCTATTCGTGATTGGTATGATTTCCCTCATTATAAAATCTTTATGCATGATGTTGTAGCCGAAGCGAATCCGGCAGCCAATGATTTTCAGGGCGCTACTGCAGGAGCTAGTGCTCATTTATACATCTACCGTTTAGCCGAAACCTACCTATTACGTGCAGAAGCTCGTTTTTATCAAGGTAATACCTCTGGAGCAGCTCAGGATGTAAATGTTGTAAGAGCAAGAGCAAAAGCTTCGCAAATGTATACTACTGTAACTATTGGTGACATTTGTGCAGAAAGAGGAAGAGAACTTTATCTCGAAGAATGGAGAAATGTAGAGCTAAAACGTATTTCACACTGTTTGGCTCTTAGCGGAAAACCAGACGAATGGGGCCAAACTTACAGCAAAGATAATTGGGACAAACAATCCGGGACAGATGCAGTTGGAGGAAGTTATTGGTACCAACGTATTGTACATTATACTCTTTATAACAAATATCCAGCTGGTATTTCTATTAAGCCAGGTGTAAAGTTTTATTCTATGGACAAACGTAATAATTACTGGCCAATTCCATTTAGACTTGCTATAGAACCTAATATTAAAGGACAGTTAAGTCAGAACTACGGTTATGATGGCTACAATGCAGGTGTTAAAGTCTGGGATAAATGGCAGGATGCTGTTGAAGACGAAAATAAAATTTAAAATTTATCTGCTCTCTTAAATAAAAGTATGAAGAAAAAAGAGCGTAAATAGATACTATAAGTTTATAATCCATACATTATAAAACTCCATAACAAAAAGAAGATGATTTCTAAAATCCATTAATCTGGATAATGTAAACATTCCTTCTTTTGGTTATGGAGTTTTTTTTGCTTTTCGAATATGAATGCCAGAATATAAGATATTTTCTAATATAAGTAATTTGGGCGTTTCCGACGCGGCGGACCGGGCTGTCCGCTAAATCTTTTGCGAGAGAGATTTTGGCTTGGCTGCGCCAGAAGTCTAGTATGTCGCAAAAGGATACCGCTCCCATCCCTAACGCAGTTTACGGGTAATTAGAAATTTCATTTTCAAAAGAAATTCCCATCCCCCACTTCAGGATAAAATCCAAACTCTAAAAATGAGGGGTTTAATTTTTTGCGAACTACCAATAAATATGAACAAAAACTTATCCAAAAATGACAATAATGTTTCCTATTTATTTTTCAAAATAAAGGTACTGAGTACTACCACTTACATTGCGGAGTCGTATCTGCGAACTATTAAATTCAAACAATTTCCAGCTACTATTCAATTTACCGAGTCCTGCAGAACTAAAATTTATTTTCAATTCCCTAACGCCATATTGTACCGTACTTTCCCATTGACCAGTTTCAGAAATACCTCCTTTGGTAGCCACTAACGATTGGTCACTTTTAAAAACAAAAGAATAACCGCTATAAAGCGAAGTTTTTTCTGAATCGGCAAAATAATAAGGAATATCCCATGAACCATTCGTCAGTGTCGCAGTAAAATCGATTGTCGATATATTGTTTTCCGGACAGTAATCAATCGCATATTTAATAGCATTTTCGAACTCCAGATTATTGGTAATTGATTTTGTCTGGTTGTTGTAATCAGTTATGGAAATCGGATATTGCAGAGCGATATAAGAACTCGAATTCAGGTTTTTTACAAAATTGAAAAACGCCTGATCATTTGCAATCGTTACCGAAGTTGCCACCTGATTGGCACTATTATAAGTATTAATCGTGATAGGGTAATGAATGTTTAGTCCGTTTATTTTAGATAACAAATCCGGGTAAGAATTCCAGTAATCAATTAATTCCTTAAAATCAGCCTGGTTAGGAATCACTTTCTGGATGTAGTTGTAATACACCATAGTAACCGGAAAACTTATATTTACAATATCATCATCATAACCATTAGCGTTGATATTGTCTATTACTTTTTGATAATCGGCTTTGGTAGTAACCGCAATTTGTGTATTATTGACCGTAACGGTATAAGGCAGTTTTATAGTACAATAACTCGAGCCGTCTATTACATTATCCTGCACGGTAGGAACCATGGCAACCCTTTGCAAATAAGTAGTAAGAGGAGAAGTATTGGTAATAGTTCCGTCTATATGATTGTCCTGATCTTCTGTTTCATTTTGACAAGACAACAAGCACAGGAAAACCGCTAATACTAAATATTTTTTGAAAGGGAACATATTTATATTTTTACAAAGGTAATAAAATTTCAAGAATTGCTTTTTAATAAATTCGACATCAAAGGATTCCGTTGCTTCTTCTGTACTAAATCATCAAAAGGTAATCGCATTTATACTTCTATAAAACAATCAGCTTTGCTTTTACCCTACTTAAATTAAAAACAAATACTTTTGCAACGTAAACTGAAAATCTAAATGCCAGACAAAGCCCAATCAAACACTTGCGACGAAATCGTCTTTTCGTCTTTCTTTAAAAGCCATGTAAAAGCGCTTCGGAATTTTCTTTTTTACAAATTTGGCAATATCGATCAGGCAGAAGATGTAGCGCAGGAAGCATTTGTCAAACTTTGGCAAAACTGTGCTTCGGTGCCATTAGAAAAAGCAAAATCCTATATTTATACTATAGCAAATAACAGCAGTCTTAACGAAATTGCACATCAGAAAGTGGTATTGAAATATGAAAAAAACTTTACCGGCTTAGACAAAACCAATGAAAATCCTGAATATCTACTGGAAGAAAAACAATTTCAGGTCAAACTTTTAAAAGCCATTGAAAACCTGAACGAAAAACAACGCACAGCTTTTTTGATGCATCGCATCGACGGAAAGAAATACAGCGAAATTGCCCTGGAACTAAATATTAGCGTCAAGGCAGTAGAAAAACGCATTCATTTGGCTTTGTTAAGCTTGCGTAAAGAAATTGATATATAAAAAAAGTAGGGTGAAATTAGTTCTAATTGTTTTAATGATATAATAGCAGTACAATGAAAAAAAATCGCTTATTGGCAAAATGGCTCAACAATGATTTATCTCCGGATGAATTAGCTGAATTTGAAGCAAGCCCCGATTTTGAAAAATACAAAAAGATAAAAATGTATACAGACCATCTCGAGGTTGCTGATCTGGATGAAAATGCGATGTTATCGAACATTTTAAGCCAGAAAAAACAAACTCCAAAGGTGGTTCCATTATATAAAAAATGGGCATTTCGGGCAGCCGCTATCTTTGTTTTGGCCCTTGGGATTACCTTTGCGCTGAAATATTTGGTTCCTCAAACACAAAAAGCAGATTTTGGAGAAAGAACCACTTTTTCTTTGCCTGATAATTCTGAAGTAGTACTAAATTCCGGTTCAGAAATACGGTATAAAAAATGGAATTGGGACAACAAGAGACATCTTGAATTACAAGGAGAAGCCTATTTCAGGGTAGCCAAAGGCCGACGTTTTGAAGTACACACCAATCTGGGCAAAGTAACGGTTTTAGGAACACAGTTTAATGTAAAAGCACGAAAAAACAGGTTTGATGTAGTGTGTTATGAAGGTCGTGTAAAAGTAAATTATGCCAACACTCAAATTCTTCTAACGCACGGGCAAAGCGTTAGTTTTGAAAACGGAAAACAAGTCAAAAGAAGTGTCGTTTCTCTACAGCCCGAATGGATGAACAATCAAATCTGTTTTTATAAAGAAAACATTAAAAGCCTCTTAGACGAAGTTCAGAGACAATATAACATTAAAATCGAATTGCATACCAAAGATACAACCGCTTTATTTACAGGGAAATTACCTGCTAAAGACCTGGATGTAGCCTTGCAGATTATTAGTACAACGTATCATTTAGAGGCTAAGAAAACCTCCAACAATACCATAATTTTTGACGAAAAATAAATGTTATTCCCCAAACAATTTCATTTTTTGTTTATTGCCTTTTTCTCTGTCCTGAATCTTTTTGCTCAGGACAAAGGAAAAGTTATGCCTTTTAAAAAAATTATAATTGCTATCGAAAAACAGCATCAGGTTAGTTTTAATTATACCGGAGATCTTATTGACGGGCTGCAAATATATCCTCCAAAAAAATCACTTTCCCTGGACCAGAAACTGCAATACCTGTCTCAAAAAACCCATTTATCTTTTGAGAATATTGGAAATCAATTCATTAATATTTATAAAAAAGACTCCAAATCCAGTACAATTTGCGGATACGTTTTTTCATCGACAGACCGTAAACCTCTTGAAAACGCCAATATCAGTTTAGGTAAAGACCATTTTAGTACAGATTCCAACGGTTATTTCGAGTTGGAACAAAAGGGCAATACTGCTTTTCTCATTAGTCACGTAGGATTTACAACCCGAAAAATAGTAGCAGCTACTTCAGATGCTGATAATTGCCTGCAAATCTTATTAGAACCTGAAATTACAGCCCTTGAAGAAATTAAGGCCAATGCTGTTCTCGCTTCGGGAATTTCAAAAAATACTGATGGTTCTTTTGAAATAAAACCCAAGAAGTTTGGTATTCTTCCCGGACTTATCGAACCCGATGCTTTGCAGACCATGCAGCAAATTCCTGGTGTAAACAGTCTTGACGAAAGTGTTGCCAGCATTAATGTGCGCGGTGGAACGCACGACCAGAATTTGTTTTTATGGAATGGAATACGAATGTTTCAAACCGGGCATTTTTTTGGTCTGATATCCGTTTTCAATCCCAATCTGGCGCATACCATTTCGATCTATAAAAACGGAAGCTCTGCTTTTTACGGAGAAAGCGTGTCGAGTGTAGTCGCGATTTCCTCTACTCCTGAAACACCAGAAAAAAACTCCTTTAGTGCAGGAATCAATATGATCAATGCTGATGTTTATGCAAAGTATAATCTTTCGAAAAAAAGCTATATCGAAATTTCAGCCAGAAAATCAATCACTGATTATGTAGAAACCCCAACTTACAGAGAATATTTTGATAAAGTATTTCAAAACACAACCATCACTGATTTTTCACAAAACCAAAATATCGACTATAAAAGTGATAAAAAATTTGGCTTCTATGATGCTACACTGAAATATGCTCAAAAAATTGGAAATAAAGACCAGTTAATACTGGACTTAATTACCATTAAGGACAATCTTGAAGTTTTTCAGAGTGCCACAGTATACAATATGACCAAATCAGAAAACAATGTTTTACGTCAGCAGAATTATGGCGGGAATCTATCGTGGAGAAGAAACTGGAACAACTTTAATACAACTAAAATTAATATATACAACTCTTCCTATGAACTTCTGGGAAACCAAAAAACGACTATAGGAAATCAAATCGTGATCCAGGAAAACACGGTTAACAATAATGGAATTAATATAGAGAACAACCATATAATTAACTCGAAATTTAGTTTCAACGATGGGTATCAATACAACGAAATAGGTATTACCAATCTGGAGCGTGTTACTAATCCTGATTTCTATCGCAGGGTAAAAGATGTGCTAAGAACCCACGCCTTAATTTTGGAAGGAAAATACAATGACACGCTTTCCAGAATCTATATCAAGGCCGGAATGCGCACGAATTATATTGAAAAATTTAAAAAATACAGTCTGGAACCCCGGCTGCAAGCGAGCTATGGCATCAGCAAAAGTCTGAATTTAGAACTTTTGGGTGAGCTGAAAAGCCAAAACTCACAGCAGATCATCGATTTGCAGAAAGATTATTTCGGTATTGAAAAAAGACGCTGGATTGTCTCCAATAACAGCACTATTCCTATTATAAAAAGCAGACAGCTTTCCTTAAACTTATTCTATAAACAGCAAGACTGGCTCTTGGGAATGGAAAATTTTTATAAAAAAGTAAGCGGAATCACCACCTCTAGTCAGGGATTCCAAAACCAATTAGAATTTGTTAAGACAACTGGCGATTATGAAATTATAGGAACCGAAGTCCTGATTCAAAAAAGAATGAATCACTTTCTTACCTGGCTTAGTTATACATACAACAATAATAATTACCATTTTACCAATTATGAATTTCATAGTTTTCCCAATAACTTTGAGTTAACACATACCGTATCCTGGGCAGGAATTTATGAGAAAAACAATTTTAAAATTGCCGTAGGAACCAAATGGTCTTCCGGACGACCAAAAACTTCTCCAGATGTTTCCCAAATTGATCTTTCGGATCCTGTATTAGTGTACAACAGACCAAACAATACCAATCTGCACATTTTTTCACAGGTTAATATTTCCTCGACTTATAAATGGGAAACAGCGAATGGAATTCAGTACAAATTAGGTATTTCTATTTTAAATATCCTAAACAGGAAAAATGAAATCAGCGAATATTACAGAATAAGTTCTCTAACAACTTCTATTGAAGAAGTGGAAACATTTGCCCTGCAAAGAACTCCAAATGTGAGCTTTAGAATATTCTTATAGCATAATCTATTTGATTTGTAAGAAATCAACATCCCTTCTTTTTTATTTTTTTTGAAAAAATAATATTTTTTTGGTAGGGTAATTTAAATCATGACTGTTTTACTCTTGAACCTTATCAAAAAGTAAAACAATGAAATCAAAACAAATTAAATTCGCTTTAGTTGCTCTTATAGCAACAACATTTTTCGTAAGCTGCAGCAGCGACAACGATAGTAACACTCCTCCTACTGTCGAAGTAAAAAAAGAGATTAGCCTTTCTACAAGTGCGACTTTGGGAACTTATCTTTCTGATAAAGACGGAAGATCCTTATATTTTTTCGCAACAGATGCTAATGGACAAGCCTCTTGTACAGGAGGATGCGAAGCGGTATGGCCAGCTTTTAATGTAGATAATTTAACTGCTGATAAATTAGGCGCAGGACTAACCCTATCAGACTTTGGAACCATCACCACTGCATCGGCTAAAAAGCAGCTAACCTACAAAGGATGGCCACTATATTATTACGCACCAAGTGTAAACGGAGCCAATACATTAGAAAGTGCAGGTAAAACAACCGGAGACGGAGTTGGCGGTGTTTGGTTTATAGCCAAACCGGATTATTCGATCATGATTGTAAGAAGCCAGCTGAAAGGCCATGACCAGAAAAACTACAAATCAGACTATACTGAAGGAGATGGCTTAACAACTTACTTTACAGATGCCAAAGGGATCACGCTGTATACTTTTAAGAATGACAATTTTAAAAAGAACAACTTCACAAAAGCAGATTTTTCTAACAATGCAGTCTGGCCAATTTATGAAACAGACAAAGTGGTGGTTCCTTCTATTCTTGACAAATCTAAATTTTCTGTTATTACCGTTTTTGGTAAATCACAACTAACGTACAATGGCTGGCCACTATATTATTTTGGACAAGATGCCAACGTAAGAGGCGCTAACAAAGGTGTTAGTTTCCCTAGTCCGGGAATTTGGCCGGTACCGGTAAAAGATTCTCCACTTGCAATTTAAGAATCAGCTTCAGTAAAATTTCTATAGCATTCTCTATTTCAGCTAGTCTAATCTTCATTAGGCTAGTTTGAAATAAAAGAAAATCCCCTGCCAGAAAAATTAACCTAAAAATATGAAAAGAAAAAAAATCGCATTTGTAATTGCGGGCTTATTAATCCTGGCCTCTGCAGGCATTTATTTTTATTACGGATTCCTTTTTAAGGAAGCACGCAATATAGCATCAGAAATGCCGGATTTCAGTATAACAGCTACAAAATTACTTGAAGAATACAACTCCGATCCTAAGAAAGCAGATGCCTTATATCTCAATAAAACTATTGAAATCACTGGTATCGTAACCAAAGAAACTGATGCTGTAATTACACTTGAAAATACTGTTTTTTGCCTGTTTACCCAACAAATAAAAGAGAAACATCTCCATCAAAAAGTAACATTGAAAGGCAAATGCATTGGTTATGATGAACTATTTCAAGAAGTTAAATTAGACCAGTGTACCATAAATAAACCAAACAATTAATCCTATTATGAAGAAATTTTTAGTCCCAATCTGCCTCTTTCTCGCTACCATGGCATACTCGCAGGATGACCTGCTTAAGGATCTTGATTCTACCCAGGTAGAAGAAAGTTACTCAACGGCAACTTTTAAGGCTTTACAACTGGTAACATTACAAACCACAAAAATGGCTGCCAAAAAAGAATTCTATTTTGTAGTCTCGCACCGTTTTGGAACTGTTAAAGACGGTTTTGACAGTTTTTTTGGTCTTGATAATGCCACTACAAAACTCGGTGGTATTTATGGCGTTACAGATTGGTTATCGGTAAGTCTTTCCAGACATACCTTAAACAAAATGTATGAAACCGGACTGAAATACCGAATGATGAGACAAGATGCCAATTTTCCTGTAGATATTGTAGGATACAGTGTTGCTGATATCAATACATTTCTGGAAAAAGACCAATATCCCGGATTAGAATTTAAGCACCGTATGACATACGTGCAACAGCTTTTAATATCCAGAAAAGTAAATCAAAAACTGTCTTTAGAATTAGTACCCTCATTCGTGCATAAAAACTTGTACAATCCTGCTATCGAAAGAGATAATCAGTTTTCTTTTGGCGGCGGCGGACGTTACAAAATAACGAAAAGGTTATCTGTCAACTTAGAGTATATGCACAACTTTGATAAACCTGAATTTTACAAAAATCCATTATCAGTAGGTCTTGATGTAGAAACCGGTGGACACGTTTTCCAACTCATATTTACCAATTCACAATCCATGAGTGAGAGCGGATATCTTACCAATGCCTCTGGTGACTGGGGAAAAGGGGATTTCTTTTTTGGATTTAACCTATACAGAGTATTTTAATAACGATAAACAAAATAAACTATGAAAAAGGCAATAGCATTTGCAATTTTACTTGCTGCATTAACAAGTTGCAGTGATTCTGACACTTATCAGGATATTGAAACACCGCCAGACACGGTAACACCAAACCCTGACCCCGCAGCCACATTCAGCTATACTAAAAATGCTAAAGCAATTATTGATGCCAATTGTATCGGCTGCCACCAAAGCGGAAGATCTGCAGGTTTTAGGCCTCTTACTACATATGCCGAAGTTAAAGCGGCAGTTGAAAGTGCTGGTTTACTAAATAGAATTCAATTACAAACAGGACAACAGGGGATTATGCCACAGGCTGGAAGAATGTCTCAGGCTAATATCGATATCATTCTAAAATGGAATACTGACGGATTAAAAGAAAATTAATGATCATGAAAAAAACATTTATTAAACTCCTGGTGTTAGTACTGCTTACTGCCGTAAATACAGATGGATTTGCTCAAAAGTTAATCACAAAAACAGGAAGTATCAAATTCCAGGCTTCAACGCCTTCTAATGAAGAAGTCGCCGCGGAAAATAAAAGTGTATCTGCCGTTTTGGAGCAGTCTACCGGAGATTTCGCTGCTTTGATCCTTATAAAAGGATTCCGCTTCAAAGTCGCTTTAATGGAAGAACATTTCAACGAAAATTACATGGAGTCGGAAAAGTTCTCAAAAGCCACATTAAAAGGTAAAATAGAAGATTTTAATATTGCTGAAGTTACTAATACATCTAAAAATTTCACTTTTAAGGGAGATCTTACCATCCACGGAAAAACAAAACCTGTAACAGTAATCATAAAAGTTTCAAAAGCTGCCAACGGGGTTAATGCCATTGGCTCATTTGAAGTGAAACCAGAAGACTTTGATATAGAAATACCAAATCTGGTTAGAAAAAAAATTGCTGATAAAATAAAGATCAATTACAATTTTTTATTAGTTAAATAATCTCTTTTTGATACACTAAATATTTAGACAACAGAAATTACCACCACTGTTAACTAAATAAATCTCTTTTTGATCTTGAAGATCACTAAACATGACTAATGTTGCGAGGTCAGTTTCTTAATAGCTGACCTCTTTTTTTTAACCTTAACTAAAATATAAAATGATTTCCAAAAATTATATTGTTACTGGTGAAGATGTAAACGATAACATGGTAATGGAGAACACTGCATACATTTCATACACAATTCGCTTATTCTATCATTTTTTATTTAATAACGGGTTATCAAGAGAAAAACTCAATACTTTGCATTTGAGTTTACAGGAAGGCAATCATGAATTTGTATGTCATAAAAATCTAATATTTACCGAACATTTTTTTGTTGAAATGAAACATTGCTATATAGATGACAAGATCAGTATTAAAAGTTTCTTTTTTAATTCAAAAAACGAATGCTGTGCAGAAGTTACTAAAGAAGTAGAATGGTTTGATGCTATTCGCAAAGAAGTTATCGCAGCACCTAAACAAATTCAACAGCATTTTAACCTCAATAACAAATCTTAATTTAATAAAAACAGTTAACCAATAACCAAATAGATTAAAGATTTGTTTCCCTAAATAGTATTAATAAACGCTGTTGTTAAAAGTGAACAATAACGTTTTATACTTATAAAGTCTTTTTCAAGATAAAAAATTACCATCGAAAAATCAATAATTTGGGCGTTTTCCGCCGCGGCGGACCAGTCTTTGCGCTAAATCTTTTGCGAGAGAGGTTACGTTTTGGCTTCGCCAGAAGTATAGTGTTTCGCAAAAGGATACTGCTCCCATCCCTAACGCAGTTTAGAGGTAAATAGAAATATGATTTTCAAAAGAAATTCCAATTTCTAAAATTCGAAATTCTAAAATATTACGTTTATTCCCTTATTCAGTAATCTATAACTTTTTTGCAACATGGCCAATGTTTTCAACCATTGGGATACAAGGTAACCATCAAGGCTTAAACGGCCTATCTGTAAAATATTAATAAGAACTTTTAATAAGGTTTCAATTTCCAAATCCTAAATCCCAACATTAACCGAATAGCTTTGCGG
Organism: Flavobacterium sp. C3NV; assembly: GCF_046825355.2. Taxonomy (NCBI): domain Bacteria; kingdom Pseudomonadati; phylum Bacteroidota; class Flavobacteriia; order Flavobacteriales; family Flavobacteriaceae; genus Flavobacterium; species Flavobacterium sp. C3NV. Next base: position 113,354 of record NZ_JBKQBJ020000020.1, read on the forward strand.
ACTTATCAATCCAGAAGAACCTAAAAAACCTTAGCGTTCCTTGCGGTTAAACCAAACCAAAAACCAATCTAAAACAAAAAACCCCGTTTCGTTAGAAACAGGGTTTTCAAAAGAAAGGCGACGACATACTCTCCCACATAACTGCAGTACCATCTGCGCAGGCGGGCTTAACTACTCTGTTCGGGAT
>NZ_JBKQBJ020000021.1:0-97156 GCF_046825355.2 Flavobacterium sp. C3NV
GTAATTTCTTTGCGAGAATATGTTTCTACGAACTATTTAGCCGCGAATGCACTCTCATCCCTTTTCACTTTAATAATGCAAATTTAAAAAAGTAAAAACTTCTAAATTAACTTTGCAAACATAGGAGTCCGCAAAGGTTTTTTATCTTTTGGATCTTGTAAAAAACATAAAGTTCGCAAAGCTTTGCGTTGATCAAACTTTGCGAACTTTGTAAATTCATCAAAACCTTCAGCATAAAACTTTGTAAACTTTGCGTAAATCTTTGCTGACTTTGCGGTTAAATTTCAATGTAAATCATAAAATTGGCCTTAATTCCAAATTCATTTAACCGCAAAGACCGCAAAGGTTTTTTATCTTTTGGATCTTGTAAAAACATAAAGTTTGCAAAGCTTTGTGTTGATCAAACTTTGCGAACTTTGTAAATTCATCAAAACCTTCAGCATAAAACTTTGTGAACTTTGCGTAAATCTTTGCGGACTTTGCGGTTAAATTTCAATGTAAATCATAAAAAATCTATCTTTGCAAAAAATAACACTACACACAACTACACAAAATGAAGAATACACTTATTGCTCCTTCTGTTCTAGCAGCTGATTTTGCCAATTTACAACGTGATATCGAAATGATCAATAACAGCCAGGCTGATTGGTTTCATATTGATATTATGGATGGTGTTTTTGTTCCGAATATTTCTTTTGGAATGCCAGTTTTAGAAGCAATTTCAAGACATGCTAAAAAAACAATCGATGTACATTTGATGATTGTTGATCCGGACAGATACATCAAGACTTTTGCAGATTTAGGTGCAAATATCCTGAGCGTACATTACGAAGCTTGCACACACCTTCACAGAACACTTCAGGCCATTAAAGCTGAAGGAATGAAAGCCGGAGTTGCGATTAATCCTCATACTAATATCGACTTATTAGAAGACGTTATAAACGATATCGACTTAGTTTGTATCATGAGTGTAAATCCAGGTTTTGGAGGACAATCGTTTATTGAAAATACTTATGCTAAAGTAAAAAAACTAAAAGATTTAATTACTCGTAAAAATGCTTCGACAATTATTGAAATTGACGGTGGTGTAACCAGTAAAAATGCAAAACAACTTGTAGAAGCAGGAGCTGATGTTTTGGTTGCCGGAAGCTTTGTTTTTAAAGCAGAAAATCCAACTCAGACTATTGCAGAACTAAAAGCTTTGACAACTTTCTAATTTTCAAAGACATAAATACCAAGCCGGAGAGAAATCTTCGGCTTTTTTATTGATTCAATTTTCAAAATTAAATTCGCTCTAACCTGTCAAATCTACGTAAAAAAAGACCTTTACAATCCTTTAATCAATTCTGAAAAACGTTGGCTTTTCTATATCCGGTCAAGCTAATATTTCTGTGCTTTTTGAAAAATTTATTGAGATGACTTTCGTCCGAAAAACCAAATTCTTCTACAATTTCATTAATTCTCATATCGCTAAAACGCAATCGATGTTCTATTAATCTTATTTTATAATTTGAAATAAAAGACTGAATCGTCTCTCCGGAATGATTTTTAAAATAACTACTCAGATAAGTATCCGATATATCAAATTCCTTTGCTACAGCCGAAGCTTTTAATTTTTGAGGACAAAAAATATGAGCCTGAATGTAATTGATGATTTCCAGAATTCTTTTATCAGCACTTTCTTTTACTCCTGTTGGTTTTATTTTAGCAATGTTTCTGGCAGCAATTACAATTAGAGCGTTTACATAATGCGTAATTAAATCTTCATCGTAAATATCTTTATTATCTATAGCATGAATCAAGGATTCTGAAATTGATTTTACCAGGAATTCATCTGCTTTTCGCTTTAAAATACAACCCGATAAATGTGTTGCATAATGCAATAAACATCCTATATGATCGATACTTTTTGATTTGTACTCTTTTACGTACTCGCTATTAATTTTAACCAACAAAAATTCTGTCGTGGTTATAATATTAAAATTATGATAATCATTGGGTGTCAGTAACATCAAATTTCCCGTTTGATAAGAAATACAATTGCCATTGATCTTAAGAAATCCATTTCCCGAAATAACATACACCATCTGAAAAAAACTGAATTGCGAATTTACAATTGGGCATTCATCTACTTTTTTATAAAGTACCTCTACCGACTGATGCATGTTTTCTTTTCTCATAACACAAAAGTACTTTTTTATCATTTAATTGTACCGAAAAAATAACAATACTCAGTTTAATTTTGCTAAAAATAAAATATTAAAATGAAGCAAAAATTTTACTCCAGCAAAAACAACATCGCTTTAATCGCTATTTGTCTGGCAACCTTAATGTTCTCTCTTGAAATTTCAAGTGTTCCTGTCATCCTTCCAACACTCGAAAATGTACTGAATGCTAATCTTAAAGACATGCAATGGATCATGAATATTTACACCATAGGATGCACCACTGTTTTAATGGCTGCCGGAACCTTGGCCGACCGATACGGCCGAAAACGTATTCTGATTATTACTTTAATTTTATTTGGTATTTCATCATTAGTCTGCGGTTTAGCTGAGAATGTAACCCTATTGGTAATAAGCCGTTTCTTTCAGGGAGTAAGTGGCGGTGCGATGTTAATTTGTCAGGTTGCTACTTTATCACATCAGTTTCAGGAAGGAAAAGAGCGCAGCAGGGCTTTTAGTATCTGGGGAATTATTCTTGGTGTCGGATTGGGTTTTGGCCCTATAATAGGCGGTTCGATTATAGCGATATTATCCTGGCAATGGGTATTTTTAATACATGTACCAATTGCTGTTCTTGCCGTAATTTTGGTTTACGGTTATGTAGACGAGTCTAAAGATCCTGAAGCTAAAAAAATAGACCTCTGGGGAATGATCACATTATCTGTAGCTGTTTTTGGATTAACATATTATATTACGCAAGGACCTGATCTTGGTTTTACTAGCTCTATAGCTTTGGGTATTTTAGCCATTACAATACTAAGTTTTGTGCTGTTTTTATGGGTCGAAAAAACCAATCCTTATCCCATGTTTGATTTTACGGTATTTAAAATTCGTAATTTTTCAGGTGCTATTTTAGGATCTATTGGTATGAATTTCAGCTTTTGGCCCTTCATCATTTATCTTCCTATTTATTTTCAAAGTTGTTTAGGATACGATGTCGTGACAGTGGGACTTTCTTTACTCGCTTATACTCTTCCCACTTTAATCATTCCGCCTTTTGCCGAATATCTTTCGGTTCGTTATCGCGCAGGAATTGTAATTCCGTTAGGTTTGTTTGTAATAGGATTAGGTTTTATTGTTATGAGATATGGCAGCATTGCAGAAAATGCCAGCTGGCTCACGATGCTTCCTGGTTCTTTACTGGCAGGAATTGGCTTAGGCTTAACGAATACTCCTGTTACGAATACAACTACAGGTTCGGTTCCTTCTAATCGTTCTGGAATGGCTTCAGGAATAGACATGAGTGCCCGATTGATTACTTTATCTATCAATATTGCTTTAATGGGATTTATTCTGGTAAAAGGAATTTTCTTCTATTTAAATAATGCCTTTTCAGGATCTATCGATACAAAAACATTACAATCTCTTTCAGAAAAAATTGCAGCAGGAAACTTTTCATCCCTTAATCAGGATTTTCCTCAGCTGGCAACATTAGATTCGTCTCAATCCATTTTACATACGGCACTCGCCCATGGTTTTGAAATGATATTACTTTATGGCGGAATTGGCGTCTGGATTTTAGCGATTATGAGTTTTATACTTTTCAATCCAGCAAAAGCACAAAGGAATTTATCGATTTAGAAATCCTTACTGCTTTTTAAGTTTTTTAGATTGGGAAAGAAATCAATTCCGGTCATTTTTTCTAAAGTTTCAATAGGAACCACAAAATCATACAATGATTGATCACTATCCTGATTCGGAACCAGAAAAGCGATTGCTTTATGTTCTTTCCCGGTTTTAGCCAAAATAATTTTATAAAAATATTTAGGAACAGCTACTTTTTCTGTTCCTATTTTTTTATCCGAATCTTTCAAAATCCCTCCTGTTACTACATAAATATCATTGTACTTATCCGCCCAATAACGCGTTTTTTGCTCTAGCCTGTTCCAGATTCCGCTATTAAAATCATGATCCTGAGGCGAAATATTCGAGGTATAAAAAGTATCATTATAAGCCTTTTGATCAAATTCCATATCTCCGGCAGGACAAAGATGTCCTTTATCATAACCTGATTTTTTATAATTTCTCCAATCTGCAGAACCCGTCGTTACACTTGGATCTTCAATAAAATAGGGACGTTTATAATTTCCGTTTTTCAAATATTCTTTCTTCAATTCATAAGCCACCCATTCTGCCTGCTCAAATTTTTCATTATAAGAAAGTGTGTAATATTGATGTTTTACAATTTGTTTGGTTGTCGAAGTGGGTAAATAGGCATAAGTATATAACGAATCTGTATTGCTTTGATTAGAGGCAAGAGAAGTTTGTGTTTCCTGACGTAATTCATTATCGTTGCTGATTTCTTTTTTACATGACAATAACACAAAGCCTATTAAAGCTAAAACAATATAATTCTTCATTCTTTTACTATTTATTTTTCTTCTAAAATTCAACTTTAGCAAAAAGCAAGTTCTTACAAAAATACAACCTAAAAGCGTACAAAAAAAACGCTCCAGAAAATTACATTTTCTGAAGCGTTTTCTAACAAATTAATTCTTTAAAGAATTAAGATTTTACTAATTTATCCTTTTTCATTTTAGGAGAAACAGATCCTTTTACTACACCGCCTTTATTAGATTGCAAATCATCCAAAACATTCAATGCTTCTTCAACATAAACGTCTTTAGATAATGCCTGATGCCATGCATCTCTTTTCTCTTTTAAGGTAGCGTCGCTTTTCATTTCAAGTTCTTCGTAAGGCAAAGATTTAAAAACCAGACTGTTTTTGTAATCAGAAATTGGTTTGTATTTTTTACCTTCATTTTCAACTTGTTCCTGAGTAGCTTTAAAACTATTAATATTTAAGCTATAGGTGTTTTCTTTATTTTTAACGTCAATCCATTTTGCATTGTCTTCAATCAATTTGAATTGTGCATTTTGAGCGATTCTATCTTTACTATTTGCAATTGCTTTAGTAAAATTCTCGTTCGATTTCCAGGTGCTATAATCTGCAGGATCTATTTTATCCCATGGCATAGCATTGTCGATATCGCGTTCTCCCATTTTTAAGTAAGCATAACGATCCGGCATCACCACATCACTATGAACACCTTCTAACTGAGTAGAACCTCCGTTGATTCTGTAGAACTTTTGTCCTGTAATTTTCAAAGCTCCTAAATCGCCATAATTTGCATTACGAACAAACTGATTTAAGTCTAAAACGTTTTGAACTGTTCCTTTACCGTAAGTTTGTTTACTACCAATGATAACACCACGTTTGTAATCCTGAATTGCAGCAGCCAAAATCTCTGATGCCGAAGCCGAGAAGCTGTTTACCATAATTACCAATGGTCCGTCCCACTCGATTTTTTTATCTTTATCGTATAAAACTTCTTTCTTTTTACCTGCAGATTTTACCTGAACAATTGGTCCTTCTTCGATAAATAAACCAGCAATGTCTACTACTGTAGATAAAGATCCACCACCATCATCACGAACGTCAAGTACGATACCATTGATATCTTCTTTTTTCAGTCTTTCTACTTCAAGCGCAATATCTTTTCCGGCATCACGACCGTCTTTGTTTTCAAAATCGATATAAAATTTAGGTAAATAAATTACTCCGTATTTCAATCCGTTTCTTTCTACAATACTAGATTTAGCGTATGTTTCTTCAATTTCAACGATATCTCTAACAATCGAAATTACTTTAATTGTTCCGTCTACTTTTTTAACCGTAAGTTTTACTTCCGTTCCTTTATGACCTTTAATTTTTTTCACAACATCATCTAAACGCATCCCCACAACATCTACAGGTTCTTCGTTTCCTTGTGCTACTTTCAAAATTAAATCTCCTGCTTCAAGTTGTTTTCCTTTCCAGGCTGGTCCACCAGAAATTAACTCATCAATTTGAGTAAAATCATTTTTCTTAGTTAATCTTGCTCCAATACCTTCCAGTTTTCCACTGATGTTTACATCAAAACGATCTTTTTCTTCCGGGGCAAAATAACTTGTGTGCGGGTCAAAACGAGTCATGATTGAGTTTACATATACAGAAAACCAATCTTCTTTATTTAGATCTTTAATCAAGCTAAAGTTATCATCCAGCGATTTTAGAGAACTATCGCGTGTTTCTTTTTCTAATGTTTCAAAAGATTTTACTTTATAGTTAGGATCTGCTTTCTTTTTATCTTCTTCTAACTTTTGCTTTGTTACAAGCGAAGAAAGAGTCGATAATTTGATTTGTTTTCTCCATCTTTCGTTGATTTCTGTTGCATTTTTTGCATAAGGCAACTTATCATAATCAGCATTGAAAGTTTCATCAACATCATAGTTGAATGGCTGCGCTAAAATAGTCTTATAACGTTTTTTGCTTTCTTCCATACGTTTCATCAATCTTGTATAAGTAAGATTGAAAAACGTTAAATCCTTATTCAAAAACTGATCATCCAATTGCAGCTCATATTGTTTGAATTCATCAATATCAGACTGCAAAAAGAATCTTTTTGAAGGATCTAATGCATCAACATAATCTTTAAAAATTCCTTTAGAAAACTCGTCATTTATTTCTGCAGGACTATAATGTCCTTTTTCAATAACAAATGCCAATAATTCTAAAAGTGTTTTATCTCTGTTCGGGTCCGGATCTACTGACTTATCTGCATTAATTTTAAAAGCAAATAAGGTTAAAGACAAGCATAATACGGCTATAAGTATTTTATAATTTCTTTTCATAAACTTAATAATAGCATTCATCAAATTTTTTAATCTAAGTTAACGGTAAAAATTGTGCCAACATGCCAAGTTCGCTATAATTTTTTGTTAAAGATATAAAAATGTTTGAACCTCAAAAGTCTTCTTGAATTAAGTTTATAATTTTTGCTTATTTGTTAGTATTCTACCAAAATCAGTTACTACATTTGCTTTTACAAGCTTTAATTTTGATAAATTGAGATAAAAACCACAGCATGGAAAATGAAAAACCTTTAATATTAGTCACCAATGATGACGGAATTCTTGCGCCGGGAATTAGGGCTTTAATCAGCGTTATGGAAACTATTGGAGAAGTTATCGTAGTAGCCCCAGATAAGCCTCAAAGTGCAATGGGTCACGCCATTACCATAAACAATACTTTATTTCTGGACAAAATTTCGAAAGAAGAAGATCCAATAACAGAATATAGCTGCTCCGGAACTCCGGTTGATTGTGTAAAACTGGCGGTAAATGAAATTTTAAAAAGAAAACCTGATTTATGCGTTTCGGGAATTAATCACGGAACAAACTCTTCTATAAATGTCATTTATTCCGGTACCATGAGCGCTGCTGTCGAAGCGGGTATAGAAGGAATTCAGGCTATTGGCTTCTCTTTATTAGATTTTGACTGGAACGCTGATTTTGAACAAATAAAATCATTCGTAAAAAAAATAACTTTAGAAACGCTCAAAAATAAATTACCTCCCGGTGTCGTTTTAAACGTTAATTTTCCAAAACTAAAAGAAAACGAGATTAAAGGAATAAAAATTTGTCGTCAGGCAAAAGCCTATTACGCACAGAAATTTGACAAACGACAAACTCCTTTTGGAAAAGATTATTACTGGCTTACCGGAAAATTCACTAACGAAGACCAGGGCGAAGATACAGATGAATGGGCTTTAGAAAACGGCTACATATCTGTAGTTCCTGTTCAGTTTGATTTAACGGCTCACCATTCTATGCAACAACTTAATACCTGGAATCTAAATGAATAAAAAAGACTTACTTATTGGTTTTATAATCGGAATCTTTACGGCGCTACTTGGGAGTTATTTGTTTGTGACTTTTTTCACAAAATTCGATTTTGCAACGGGAATTCATACCATAAAAAGAGAAGGTTATCTGGGAAAAGTAATTACCATAGGTACCGTTTTAGATCTTGCCGTTTTTTGGATTCTGTTACAAAGAAACGAAGAACTAAAAGCAAGAGGAGTTGTTCTGGCCGTTATTGTTTTGGCCATTTCTACTTTATTTATTTAAATCTTATCTTTGCTTTGCAAAAAAAATGTTGTGTTTAAAAATTGAAACACACTTCAATACCATTAATATGAAATACTACATAATCGCAGGTGAAGCCTCTGGAGATCTACACGGTTCAAATTTAATGAAAGCTTTATACGAGGAAGATCCTCAGGCCGATATTCGATTTTGGGGAGGTGACTTAATGCAAAAAGCAGGCGGAACTTTAGTAAAACACTATCGTGAATTGGCTTTTATGGGTTTTGTTGAAGTAATTTTTAATCTAAAAACGATTTTAAACAATATCAAAATTTGCAAAAAAGACATCTTAGAGTTCCAGCCTGATGTTTTAATTTTTATTGATTATCCCGGGTTTAATATGCGAATTGCAAAATGGGCAAAAGCATTAAATTATAAAACTCATTATTATATTTCACCTCAAATTTGGGCCTGGAAAGAAAACCGTATCAAAGCGATCAAAGAAGATGTCGATAAGATGTTCGTGATTTTACCTTTCGAAAAAAGCTTTTACGAAGACAAACATCATTTTCCGGTAGATTTTGTCGGGCATCCTTTAATTGATGCTATTCAGAATCAGCCTGCGTTTGATGAAGCAACTTTTAGAGCACAACATCAATTGGGCGAAAAACCTATTATTGCCGTTTTACCCGGAAGCCGCAAACAGGAAATTACCAAAATGCTGAGTGTTATGCTAAGCGTTGTAGATGATTTTCAGGATTATGAATTTGTAATTGCCGGTGCGCCAAGTCAGGATTATGAATTTTACCAGCAATTTATAAAAAACAAAAACATTGCATTTGTTTCGAATAAAACTTATGATTTGCTTCGTTCTTCGACTGCAGCATTAGTAACTTCAGGAACGGCAACTCTGGAAACGGCTCTTTTTAAAGTTCCGGAAGTGGTTTGTTATAAAGGAAGTGCCATATCTTATCAAATTGCGAAACGTATTATTACTTTAAAATACATTTCGCTGGTTAATTTAATTATGGATCAGGAAGTTGTAACCGAATTGATTCAGAGTGATTGCAATACAAAACGTATTAAAGAAGAATTACAAAAATTATTAGAACCAACTTATCGCGAAAAATTACTTCAGAATTATGATATTCTGGAGCAAAAATTGGGAGGCGTTGGCGCAAGTAAAAAAACAGCAAAACTTATTGTAGCTGATTTAAAATAATTAAAGATTTTTGGTTTGAAAAAAATACTTCTCATACTTCTTTTAGCCGTTTTTTTTACTTCTTGTAAATCGACATCAACTGCTGTGAGCAAAAAGGAATCGAAGACAGAAAACAAAAAAGAAAACAGATATGTAGTTAATAATCTGATCAAAAAAGCGACAGACAATATTGGTGTAAAATACAAAGCCGGCGGCACTACCAGAAGTGGTTTTGACTGTTCAGGCTTGGTGTATACTACATTTGAGTCGGAGAATATTAAATTGCCAAGGCCTTCTTATGAGCAGGCAAAAATTGGAAAAATAATTAAAGTTAATGATGCTCAAAAAGGCGATTTAATCTTTTTTAAAACCAATAGAAGCAAACAAATTAATCATGTTGGCCTTATTACCGAAGTGAATTCAAATGAAATTAAATTTGTTCACTCTTCAACTTCAAAAGGGGTTATAATTTCTTCTACCAAAGAGGCTTACTATCAAAATTCATTTGTACAAGTCAACAGAGTTCTGGAGTAAATTCAATTAAACGAAATATATCTTTTTTCTTACAAAATATTTAATACTTTTAAACCATGAAAGTATTAGATTTCCCATTAACCAAAATTACAATTTGGTTTCTTTTTGGTATTTTGTTTTGTTATTATTGTCAGCCATCATTAGGCATCGTTATTTCAGCATTTATAGCTGCAATAATTGTGTTTACAATCTCGTATTTTCTTATCAAAAGAAATAAAAGATTCATTCCTTTTTTTGGAATCAATACTTATTTTATTTCGTTTGTTATTGGAATTTTAACCTTGCTGCTTCATACTAATTCCCTTCAAAAATCTAATTATATTCATTGCAAGAAAGCATTTGAAACTCCGCAAATTATAACCTTCACTTTACGGGAAAAACTAAAAAGTAACACTTACAATGATAGGTTTAATGCGATAATAAACACTATTAACGGCAAAAATTATTCCGGCAAAATCATTGTCAACATTCAAAAAGACAGCCTTAAAAATCCGATTATTGGAAATGTAATCAAAGTAAAAACAGTTTTACAACAAAATAGTATAAACAAAAATCCCAACCAATTTGACTACGGTAAATATTTGGCAGATAAGCAAATTTACGCGCAGGTCTATACTAACAAAACAGAAATCACTATTAATAAAAACCTTAAAAAAGACATTTGGTATTATTCCGGACGCTTGCATTCGCGTATTGTTCGTAATCTTGAAAAAGCCAATTTTAATAAGGAAGAAATGAATGTTGCTCTTGCACTTATTTTAGGGCAACAGCAAGAAATTTCATCAGATATTATTCAGGATTATCAATATTCCGGAGCTACGCATATATTATCAGTTTCAGGATTACATGTTGGTTTTATAATGCTTTTTATCAATTTTATTCTAAAACCAATTCCAAATACACGCAAAGGTTCTCTCACAAAATTAATTTCAATTTTAATATCCTTAGGCGCTTTTGCTATAATTTCAGGTTTATCACCATCTGTTTTAAGATCTGTTGTCATGTTTTCCTTTTTAGCCATCGGAAATCATTTACGCCGAAGCGGAAGTATTTATCACACTTTGCTGGTTTCTATGTTACTGATATTACTTTTCGAACCTTATTTTTTATTCGATGTTGGTTTTCAATTAAGCTATCTTGCATTATTTTTTATTGTTTGGCTACAACCTTTATTAAAACAAATCTGGACACCAAAACATAAAATTCAAATAACGATCTGGAATGCCTTAACGGTTTCATTTGCCGCACAAATTGGCACTCTGCCCTTGTGTTTGTATTATTTTCATCAATTTCCGGGATTATTTTTCGTGACCAATATCGTTATTATTCCTATTTTATCTTTTATCATGATCGCAGGAATTATTGTAATGATTCTGGCAATTTTTACCTCTCCTCCTTTGTTCGTTATTGAGATTTTCGAAAAAAGCATTTACCTCTTAAACAAAACGATTCATATTGTTGCTTCGTTTGAGTGGTTCGTAATACGCGATATAAGTTTCAACTCTTATTATCTTCTCACTTTTTATCTGTTTATCATTTCGGCGGTTATCTGGAGTAAAAAACCGAATTACAATAAACTCTTCTTTCTATTAGTCAGCGTAATTTTATTACAGGTTTCTGTACTCTACACAAAAAGAGAAATCGAAAGTAATCAGGAAATGATTGTTTATAATACACGAAAAAACACGCTCATTTCTCAGCGAACAGGAAAAGACATCACACTTTTTACGAATGATACTCTGGCCAAAAATGACGTTTTTAACTCGTACTTGGTTGGCAATTTTAGCCGGTTACAATCCAGTAAGAAAATAAAAAACACTTTATTTTTTAACGAAAAAAGAATACTAATTATAGATAGTTCCGGAATTTATCCAGCCAAAATCCAACCTGATATTTTGATTCTTACACAGTCGCCTAAAATAAACCTGGATCGCATATTACGAGAATTACATCCGGGAATCATAATTGCCGATGCATCAAATTCTTATACCATACAGAAAATTTGGAAAACTACTTGCCTCAAAAACAATATCCCTTTTCATGCCACAAACGAAAATGGATTTTATAAATTGAACTTAAAATAAAAGCAATCTCATTTAATCTCCGTTTAATATCGACTTAGCATCAGAGATCCATCTTTTTGCGCCACCAACATTATAATCGAGTAAACCCAATTTGTTAATCATGGGCTTATTCTTTCTGATAGATGCGGTAGCAAGACAAACTTTGGGTAATTCCTCAATTCCCAAGGCTTCCTTCAGCTTAACATTTTGCTCTCTCTCTTCTGCAGATAAGGACGTATCAGATAAATCAAGTTTTAGCAAAATAATATTTTTAGTCGACCAATCTAAAAAATCACGTGTTGCAAAAACTTCGTTCTGAATACTCTGCGAAATTCCTGATGATGTAAAGAAAATTAAAAGCGGCTTTCTTTGTTCATCACACATTTTAAGGGCGTCAATCATGTTTGTTTTCCAAACTAAATTTTGTGAGTGCAAGAAAGAGGAACCCAAAATAAATAAAAAAATAAGTAGTTTTTGCTTCATATCTAATTCAAGTTTAAATTACATTTATTTGACTAATTTAACATAAACGATATAAAAAACACAGCAAACAAACACTTAATTAAGCAAACACTATAAGAAATACGCAATAACCAATAAACAATTATTTTTTTGATGGTTTACTAAAAAGAAGTGCCCTTAATTAATAAACAACTGGTTAACAGCATAAACAGGATGTAAAAAAATATCCCTTTTCGCTTAAAAAACGAAAAGGGAATCTACAAATTAAACTAAGAAACTTAATTTAAATTTAATTTATTCACTAGGGTGCAAAATAGCATTTGATTCTGCTATCCATGCTTTTGCACCACCTGGTTTGTAGGCAATTTTTCCTAAAGCACTAAATGTTGTTTTATTTTTTCGAATCGAAGCACTTGCAAAGCATACTTCCGGCAATTCCTGCACTCCAAATGCATTTTTTAATTTGATGTTCTGTTCTTTATCACTTTGCTCTGCATTGACATCTGATAAATCCAGTTTTACAAGAACCACATTGTCACGCGACCAAACTGCAAAATCCGGAGTTTTAAAAATTTCATTCTGAAGATTTTCCGGTACACCTGAGGCAGTGAATAAAATTAACATTGGTCTTCTTAGTTCATTACTTATTGCAATCGCATCAGTCATGTTTGTTCTCCAAACTAAATTTTGTGCTTGCAGAAAAAATGAACCTAAAAAAAATAGTAGGATAAGTAATTTTTTAGTCATAATCTAATTGGTTTTGGTTAGTATAGCATGACGAAATTAACATATTATTTTAATTTTCCAATTTTTATTAATACAAAAAATACATTATATGTTTTTTTTAATATAATAAAATATCAAAGTCTTAAAAGCACCAAAACAAATGAATAACTTTTCTTACTAAACAAAAAAAACTCCTTACGCAAACGTAAGGAGTTTCTATACCTATTATAGAGTATGTATTTTTTTTAAGATTTTTTTGGATGAACAATTCCTTCAGCAACTGTTAACCAGGCAGATGGACCTCCGGCAACATATCCGGTTTGTCCCAATCCTTTAAAATTTACTTTACCATCTTTTGCTTCAGCACTTGTAAAATAAATGGTAGGAAATCCCTGGATTCCAAAAGCTTGTTGTAACTCATTATTCTGATTTTTAATCTCAGGAGTTTGAGGTGTTCTTCTCGGGTAATCTAATTCAACTAAAATAACATTATCCTTAGCCCATTTTGTAAATTCAGCGGTTTTTAAAACTTCATTTTGTAAACGAATACACCAACCACACCAATCACTTCCGGTAAAAAACATCAACATTGGTTTTTGTTCTTTATTACTTACAGTAATTGCCTCTCTTACATCAGTATACCATTTTAGTTCTTGCGCCTGCACTGCAAATGCCCCAACTAAAAACAGAGTTATTAAAAATATTTTTTTCATGGCTATTTTATTTTTTGACAAATTTAAACAAAAAAAGAATTCGTATATACGTCTACTTTACTTCTTGCATTAATTTCCTGATAATTGGCGAAATTGCTAATAAAATTACTCCCGCAACAAGCGAATAAATAGCCAGTTGATAATATCCTTCTGTATACGATTGCAGTTTAGAAACTAAAGTATCTCCGGTATTTGATCTGGAAATCTCCGCTCCCAGTTTACCAGCAGCCAATTGCCCAAAAGCACTTGCAAGGAACCATAATCCCATCATCATACCAAACAGTCTTTTTGGAGACAATTTTGTAATAATAGACATCCCGATTGGCCCTAAACAAAGCTCACCAATAGTGGTTATTAAATAAGCAAAAGTAAATACATTCAATGAAGCAATTCCCTGAGAATTTGCAAAGAATTTCGTTAGATAGAAGATATAGAACGAAGCGGCAAGGAATAAAAATCCAATTCCGAATTTAATCAAGGTATTTGGTTCAATTTTTCGTTTTCCAAGCCATATCCATAATAAACCAATAAGCGGACTTAAAACCACTACAAAAAAAGTATTCGAGCTATTATTAACAACATTAGGATCAATAGTAAAAAATAACAACTGATCATTTAGATTATCTTTTGCAAACAACGATAATGATCCTCCACTTTGCTCGTAAATAGAATTAAACAAGAAATAGAAAAACACAAACAGAAAAGCTGCAAAAAGCTTCTTTTGTAATTTAGCATCTGCTAATTTAAACAATTCATACGCAAAATATAAAACGGCAATTGTACCAATCGTATACATGAAATAATCTGTATATTTAGTATTCTTTACCATTATAAAAATAAAAGGCAAACTCAAAATAGACAAGGCATATACTGCTATTTCACGAATTCTTCTTTTATTTTTTTCTAAGTGTAATAATGGCGAATCTCCAATTGGTCCTAAATGTTTTTTAGTAAATAAAAATGTAACCAATCCTAAAAACATCACAATTGCTGCTGATAAAAAGCACAATTGCCACGAATAAAACTTCCCTAAATAAACACATAAGGCGCCACCAAAAAGTCCTCCAACATTTATTCCGGCATAGAACATTCCGTAACCGGCATCTCTACGTCCGTCATTTTCGTGATACAATTCACCTACCATCGACGAAACATTTGGCTTAAAAAAACCAGTCCCGATAATCGAAAAAGCAATTCCGTAATAAAAGAAATCATGAGGGGCAATGGCAATCAAAAGATTACCCAGAATCATAACGATTCCCCCGAAAAATAATGATTTCTTAAATCCTAAAACTTTATCGGCAAAAATACCTCCAATAAAAGTAAAGGCATATACAAAAGCCTGAATCGCCCCATATTGTTCGCTAGCATGATCTTCTTTCAAAAAAAGCTGATCTACCATAAAAATAACCAAAACACCACGCATTCCATAAAAACAAAAACGCTCCCACATTTCAACAAAAAACAAATACCACAATTGCTTTGGGTAATTGCCTTTAAAATTTTGAATTTCCTCTAAAGTGATCTTCTGCTCCATTTATTTATAAATAATTTAATTGATTCCTCGTTCTTTCATCACCTTGTTAAGCTGCTTTACCAAAACGAACATTAGTACAGTTGCAAACATTAACAATGCAAAATTAACCCAAAAAAAGTTAGCTTTATTGTCGTACGTATCCCACATACTAGCCAAAACTCCGCTCAGCTTATTTCCTATAGAAGTAGATAAAAACCAACCTCCCATCATTAACGAAGTAATATTTACAGGACTTAATTTAGATACTACTGATAATCCCATCGGACTTAAAAACAATTCTCCAATTGTTATGATTCCGTAATTTGCTACCAGCCACCAGGCACTCACTTTTTCTGCTCCGTCATGACCAATTTGTACCGCAGCTACCATAACTAAAACAGACAGCGCCGAAATTAGCAAACCAAAAGCAATTTTTGTAGGTGTTGAAGGTTCTTTTTTTCTGGATCGTAAAAAAGAGAAAAATGCAACAATCAAAGGTGTCAGTATAATTACCCAGGCAGGATTTATAGACTGACTTAAATTGGTTGCCCAAAGATGCACTTTCGCACCTTCTGCAGGTAATTTTTCAGGAGCAACATTCCTAAAATATAGTGGGTAATTTACTTCTGTTTCTACAACTCCATTTACTTTTTGCAAACGAAATTGCTCGTCATAAACCTCAGTCGAAACTTTTTTATATTCTACTTCTTTAGCTAATTTTAGTTTACCAACAAACTGACCGGCGGTTCCGGTTACTTGTCTGTCCGTATAACGATCAGCCCAGGTAGTAAGCGCCGAACCATTCAGTTTAAAAACGGCCCAAAATAAAATTACAACGCCAAAAATAGCCAACAAAGCACCAATTGGTCGCTTATCTTCTACTTTAGCTTTAAAATAAAGAGATCCGTAAAAGAAAACTATCGGAATACAGGCAAAAATAAAAGCATCTGTACTATCTGAACCAAAGATATAACTGTCTAAATTAGTTTCCGAAGCAACACCTTTTATCAACCAGCCAATCGCTCCAAAAACAAAAGAAGGCAACAAGATAAACAAGACAATTTTATAAAACGGCATATCGCCTTCCTGAACCCCTTTTTTCTGATCGTATCCTACATAGTGTTTCGTACCTAATAAAAACACAATAACACCTATAAACATCCCGACACCAGCAGCCATAAAAGCCCAATGCCATCCTAAAAGAATCTGCAATGCGGCACCAAAGAAATTGCAAATAAAAGCCCCAACATTTATTCCCATATAGAAAATATTATAACCTTCATCCTTTTTATCTTTATACTCTTCTTTAGAATAAAAACTTCCTAATAATGTAGAAATATTGGGCTTAAAGAAACCATTGCCTACAATCACCAGAGTCATGGCAATATAAAGTACGGTAATATCGTGCACTCCCATAAGGAAGTAACCAATACCCATCAAAATTCCGCCAAAAACAATAGATTTTTTGTAGCCTAAATATCTGTCAGCAACAAGACCTCCAATAAAAGGAGTTAAAAAAACCAATGCAATAAAAGTTCCGTACAAGTCAGAAGCTTCTTTTTCTGTCATTGCAAAACCATCCTTTACATCTTTTAGATATAAAGTAAAAATCCCGATCATTAAATAATAACCAAAACGCTCCCACATTTCAGATAAAAATAAATAAGGAAGTGCTTTTGGGTGTTTTTTCCACATAACTGTAATCTCTTTAAAATTAAAATTACCTACAAGCCTAAACCTGTAGGTAATTTTCATATATCATTAGTACTATTTATCGAACACCGTGCATCATCTTTTTCAAGAATGGAGTCAAAGCAAATAATATAATTGCTGCGATACCGGTTAAAACAACAAATACCATAAAGAATTCATATAAGTTGTGAATTTCGAATCCTGCAAAAAAGTGATTGTGTGCACTAATCTGATGCTGATCTAATAGAGCAATTTGCTCTTGAGTTGGCGTGATTTTATTGTCTAAAACTGCCTGAAGATCGATTCCCAATTCTTTTGCTTTTGCAAATTTATCACCAGTTGCCGGTAAGATAGAACCTAAAGTTCCTCCTAAAGCATAACCTGATGCATTCGACAAGAAGAAAACCCCATATAATAAAGAAGAAAAACGTTTTGGAGATAATTTACCTACCAATGATAAACCAATTGGAGACAAACACAACTCAGCACATGTATTTAAGAAATACAATAAGATAAGCCATTTTACCAATAATAATCCCGAAGTTCCGATATACGAAACCTGAGTAGCGATCATAAAGAAACTAATAGAAATTACGACTAAACCTACAGCTAGTTTTACCGGAGAAATTGGCTCTTTGTCTTTAGCTCTCAAAGTATCCCAAAGTATACTAAAAGGTACTGCTAAAATCACTACGAATAATCCGTTGAAAATCTGAACCATTGAAGGTGGCATTAACCAGCCAAAGAAATTTCTATCGGTTTGGTTATCTGCAATAAAAGTTAAAGACGAACCTGCTTGTTCAAAAGCCGCCCAGAAGAAAATAATAAAGAACGAAACGATATAAATTACAATAATTCTGTCTCTTTCTATTTTAGTCAAAGAAGTATCTGAAATAATTAATCCGGCCAATGATAAACCACTTGAGTAAATCAGTGTATAAATTAAGTTTTGCTCTACTACATAGTGAAAAAAGAATCCTAAAGCCACAAATGCAATTCCAGCAATAGCCAAAGCTTTGTTAGAAAAATTAGCTTTTTGCGCTTCTCCTTCTTCAAAATCAGAAGCATCGTTTTTAGAAGGCAAACCTCCTAATGGTTTTCCTTCAGGAGAAACCACATATTTATTTTTCAAAAAGTAAAAAAGTAACGTACCTAATAACATTGCAATAGAAGCCGCCATGAATCCCCATCTAAAAGCATGGATATCTCTAATTCCGCCACTATCTTTTACATCTCCTAATAAAGGGCAAATAGACTGACCTAAAAAAGCTCCGATGTTAATACCCATATAGAAAATAGTAAAAGCACTATCTAATTTTGTTTTTTCCTGTTTAGGATACAAACTTCCCACCATACTTGAAATGTTTGGTTTGAAAAATCCGTTACCAAAAACAATAACTCCTAATGCAGAATACATGATAACTTTAGCCAAAGGTAAATTTGCTTCAAAAACACTACCACTGGTAAACAATAACATTTGTCCAATTGCCATTAGCAATCCGCCTAATAAAATACAGTTTCTGTTACCTAAAAAACGATCGGCTACAAAACCTCCCAACATTGGCGTTAAATAACAAAGTCCAAGGAAACCTCCATAAATCAAAGACGCTTCTTCTTCCTTCATCAATAATGAATTCACAAGAAATAAAGTTAATAAAGCTCGCATTCCATAAAAGTTGAATCGCTCCCACATCTCCGTTCCAAACAATACCCAAAGTCCTTTTGGATGCGCAGTTTTTACTTGAGTTTCTCCCATATTATTTATTATTTGATTAAGGTTTAAAGTTTTAGATTATAAATTTTCTTTGATAAAGTTAGTCATTTTATTATAAAGCTGAATTCTCGTTGCACCGCCATAAATACCGTGGTTTTTATCCGGATATATCTGAGAATCAAATTGTTTATTGGCCTGAATTAATGCTTCCATCATCTGCATAGAATTCTGCACGTGAACGTTGTCATCACCTGACCCATGAATCAATAAAAACTTACCTTTTAATTTACTAACATGGTTTATTGGAGAGTTTTGATCGTATCCGCTAGCATTTTCCTGCGGCGTTTGCATGTATCTTTCTGTATAAACACTGTCATAAAAACGCCAGTTGGTTACCGGAGCAACTGCAATCGCCATTTTAAATACGTCATTACCCTGAAAAATACAGTTCGAAGCCATAAATCCACCGTAGCTCCATCCGAAGATTCCAATTCTTGCAGCATCAACATAAGGATAAGCTCCAATTACTTTAGCAGCATCAATCTGATCTTGCACTTCGTATTTCCCTAATTCTTTTTGAGTAACCTTTTTGAAATCAGCACCTTTAAAACCAGTTCCTCTTCCGTCAATACAAGCAACGATATAACCTTGTTGCGTAAGAGATGCGAACCAATAATCATCAGAATTATTCCAATCATTATTTACTTGCTGAGATCCCGGACCAGAATATTGGTACATGAAAACAGGATATTTTTTTGAAGGATCAAAATCTTTTGGTTTCAAAATCCAGGCATTCAATTCGTTTCCTTTAGCTGTTTTTAAAACAAAAAATTCTTTTGTTGGTAAATTATAGCTTTTCAATTTAGCAGCAAGAGCCTCATTGTTTTCGATAACCTGAATCTCTTTTCCTGTTTTAGACTCATTTAAAGTATAAGTCGTAGGCTGAGAGGCACTTGAAAAAGTATTGATAAAAAATTGAAAGTTAGGACTAAAAGTAGCTGCACTTGTTCCCACTTTTGAGGTTAAACGTACTTTACTTTTTCCGTCTAAACCAATTCTGTAGATGTCTCTGTTGATAGAACCATTTTCTGTAGATTGGTAGAAAATAGTTTTGTTTTTTTCGTCGAAACCGTAGTAAGATACTACTTCCCAGTTTCCTTTTGTAACCTGATTTTTAAGCTTTCCTGTTTTATCATACAAATAGATATGATTAAAACCGTCTTTTTCGCTTGTCCAGATAAAGCTGTTATCTTTTAAGAAAGTCAAGTTATCTGTAACATCAACATACGCTTTGTCTTTTTCATTTAGAACCACTTTTGCAACAGCTGTAGTTCCGTCAACAAACAGTAAATCAAGATTATCCTGGTGGCGGTTTAAAACCTGAGCCGACAATACATTGTTATCATTTGTCCATTGTAACCTTGCAATATAAAAGTCATTATAATTATCTAATGCTACTTTTTTAGTGCTATTTGCAGCTGCATCATATATATGTAATGAAACTACCGAATTTTTCTCTCCTGCTTTAGGATATTTGAACGTTTCTATAGTTGGATATAAATCTTTATGAAACATTGACATCGAAAATTCCGGAACCTGACTTTCATCAAAACGAATGTAGGCTAGTTTTTTACTGTCTTTACTCCAGTCAAAAGCCCGGACAAAAGCAAATTCTTCTTCATAAACCCAATCCGTAATACCATTAATGATTGCATTTTTCTTTCCATCGGTTGTAACGGCTGTAGATTTTTTTGAAGCTACATCATATACATACAGGTTATTTTCTTTTGCATAAGCAATTTTAGTTCCGTCAGGCGAAAAAGTTGGCTCCTGAACCTGAAAATCAAAAAGCTTTGTAAGTGATTTTGTCGTTATATCATATAAAAAATAATCTGCTGTAAAAGAATGACGAAAGATTTTATTTGAATTACAGGCAATTAAAATCTTTTTTTCAGAAGTATCAAAAGTATAACTGTCAATTCCTTCAGCAAGATCCTTATGATTTTTTGTATCAATTAAGTTCGATACTTTTTTTAGGGTAGCAAAGTCATACAAATCAATCTGCATACTTCTACTCGACTGGTCTACATTTAAAACTGTATATTGATCTGTGTTCTTTAGCGATTGCAACTCATCCATTCCTCTTGCACGAAATGCTCCGCTATAAATATCTTCGACAGTAATTTTTTGTTGACCAAAAACAGTAGCCACTAAAAACAAAAGTATTACAGTAATTTTACTCGTATTCATTGAGAATTATTTTAAATATAAAAAAGAGCCCAATTTTAGTAAAAAAAATGAACATAATACACATTTCAACTGTTAAATGTTAAAAAAAATAACGTTTGCGTGCTTTTCAAATTTCAAATACATTACAAACAAAACTCTTAAAATGGTATCTTTGCCGCGACATTATTATTTAAAATACTGAGAATGAACAACGCTGTTGCCGGATTTTCTAAATTATCCAAAAAAGAAAAAATAAACTGGATCGCCAATACCTATTTTTCAAGCCCTGAAGAAGCACTAAATATTATAAGAAATTACTGGAATTCAGACGAAAAGCTGCAGCAGTTGCATGACGAATTCATCGAAAACACCATTACAAACCTCTACATTCCACTTGGAGTTGCTCCTAATTTTTTAATCAACGGACAATACAAAACCATTCCTATGGCAATTGAGGAGAGTTCTGTGGTTGCAGCAGCCTCAAAAGCAGCAAAATACTGGTCTACAAGAGGAGGTTTTAAAGCAACCGTAATTGATACCGAAAAAATTGGTCAGGTTCACTTTACTTTCAACGGAGATGCCGAAAAACTTAATGCCTTTTTCGAAAATATAAAATCTAAATTTTTCTCCGACACGCAAAGCATCACCAAAAACATGCAGCAACGTGGCGGAGGAATTTTAGATATAAAACTAAAAGACAAAAGAAGTTTATTAGAAAATTACTTTCAGCTTCACGCTACTTTTGAAACAAAAGACAGTATGGGAGCTAATTTCATTAACTCTTGTCTGGAGCAATTTGCTACTACTTTAAAAGAGGAATTTCAAAATTCTGATTTATTTTCAGAAGATGAAACACTAAAAGTAGTGATGAGTATTTTGTCTAATTATGTTCCGAATTGTATCGTTAGAGCCGAAGTTTCCTGCGCTATTGAAGACTTAGCGGAAAAACATATACCGAATCCACAAGAATTTGCAGAGCGTTTTTTACAAGCGGTGCAAATTGCCGAAGTCGAACCTTTTAGAGCCGTAACCCACAACAAAGGGATCATGAACGGAGTTGATGCGGTAATTCTCGCGACCGGAAATGACTTTAGAGCTGTCGAAGCCGGAGTTCATGCCTACGCTTCAAAAAATGGTCAATATGCCAGTTTATCCCATGCTAAAATCGAAGACGGAATTTTTACTTTCTGGCTTGAAATTCCTTTAGCATTAGGAACGGTTGGCGGATTAACTTCTTTACATCCTTTGGTGAAACTGTGTTTTGATATACTCGAAAAACCATCTGCAAAAGAATTAATGCAAATTGTTGCCGTTGCAGGTTTGGCACAAAACTTTGCTGCATTGCGCTCACTAACTACAACCGGAATTCAGGAAGGCCATATGAAGATGCACTTAAACAACATCATCAACCAATTTGAAGCTACCGAAGAAGAGCGTCGTTTAATTAAATCTCATTTTAAGAAAAACGCCGTATCTCATAGCGCCGTTGTAGAATTTATCGAAACCATACGCAAATAATTACTTGCTCTGAAACTAGCTGAAGGATAAGGAGCTATTCCCGCTATCCGTTACAATCTTTTGTTTTTTAAAGAAAAAAACAAAAGGATTTTCACTACTATCGGGGCTAAAAAAATACAGAATGAAAACAACTTTTTATAGTAACGGAAAACTCCTGATTACAGGCGAATATTTAGTTTTAGATGGCGCCAGGGCTTTTGCATTACCCACAAAATTTGGACAAAATTTAATTGTAGAAAATGGCTCAAACCATGAAATTCAATGGGAAAGTTATGATTTTGACGAAAACATCTGGTATCAGGACACGATTTCATTTTCTGAAATAACAAACAAAGTCGATGCAAAAATCGAAACCGTAAAAACAACTTTACTGCAGATTTTACATGAAGCGTATCTTTTAAATCCTGGTTTCATCAATAATTCAGAAGGATATAAAATCAGCACCAACCTTACATTTCCTAAAAAATGGGGACTTGGGACTTCTTCTACTTTATTAAACAATATTGCCCAATGGACCAATATTGATGCTTTTACGCTCTTAAAAAATAGTTTTGGCGGAAGCGGTTATGACATTGCCTGCGCACAAAACGACACTCCTATTATATATCGCCTGGAGCAGAATTTACCTGTAGTAGAAACAGTCAGCTTTAATCCTGATTTTACCCAAAACATCTATTTCGTTTACCTTAATAAAAAACAAAATAGTAAAGCGGCTATTAATGCGTATTACAACAATAAAAATCAACATTTAGCGCATAACATTATCGATAATAATAAAATTACCGATGCTATTCTAAATGCAAAAACCGTAAAAGAATTTGCTCTTGCAGTAGAAAAGCATGAAATTCATATGAGTGATATTCTCGAAATACGCACTATAAAAGAAGTTGCTTTTCCGGATTTTAGCGGCGTTGTTAAGAGTCTTGGAGCCTGGGGAGGAGATTTTGTAATGGCAATTGCAAAAGAGGATCCAAAAGATTATTTTGTTTCAAAAGGATACGAAACGATTCTTACTTATGATGAAATGATATTACAGCAATAAAAAATATTTATCTGCAACCTTTATAAAAGCAAAAAAGTAAACTATTCGTTTACTTTTTTTTATTTTACGATGTCTTCTCCAGATGTCGGACTTTTTGAGTTTCCAGTTCGTTTGATTCTATCAAAGTATTGTGTAGACGTTCTGCCATTTTTTCGATACTGTTATTAATAGAATCATACACAACTTCCATTCTGCGATGTTTCTCCTCCTTTACGGCTTTCAAAACATCTTCAACAAAAGCTTTATCATATTTTTCAGCAACAGAATCACGAGTATTGGTAAGTCTGATCACATAATCGTTACTCATAATCGTAACTTTAAAATGCTGCTCTTCATTACTCAAATAATACTTACCAGCCAGCTCATCACTATTGATATCAGTACTGCTCAGTTTTAAAAGCTCATTAATTATTCCAAAAATGTGATTTTCAATTTTGGTATAAACCCTGGGTCTCTTTTTCAACAAATTAAACATAAACATTACATGTTTGATTATTAAAGTATTTATTCATTATTCTTTAATACTTTTATTTAAATTATAAAAATGGAAATTCATATGTTAAAATAAAAATTCTGAACAAATTAACTGTAATATTCTGAATATCACAAACTTTTTAAGTATTATCCTATAAAATAAGTCGTAATTTTACATAAAAAAGACTTATCCTGCTGTCCTTAAATAAAAAATCCGAAACATTCAGAGGATGTTTCGGATTTTTATATTTTAGATTTAATCTACTAAAAAACTAGTAGTTAAATTGTAATCTGTTATCTTCAATTTTAGCGTTAGCTTTTAATGCAGGTAAAATTCTGCTTGCATCAGATGCACTTTGAGCTTTTACTTTCGCTACATATTCTGCGTGATTTGCAGCAGCCGGAGCTTTTATAGTGCTAATGTTTTTCACAACATATACTCCTGTATTTCCTTCGATTGGAGCAGAAATTTTGTTTGCTGTTAATGCAAATGCATTACCAACAACTTTAGGCTCTTGTCCAACTCCACCAGGTAAAACCGGATTATCCATAGTAACATTTGCTGCTTGTTGAACTGCTACACCAGCGCTTTTAGCAATTGCCTCAATAGTAGAACCCTTCATTTTATCTTTTAGCATTTCAGCTTTTTTCTTGTTTTTCAAGATAGACTCAACGTATGGTCTTGCCACTGTTACAGATACTAAACCTGATTTGTTTTCGCTTTTGTATTGAGCAATTACGTGTCCAATATTAGCAATTTCAAAACGTTTTACATCTCCTACACTAGTTTCTTTGTCATAAGCCCATCTGATGATGTTACGTTGGTTTCCTAAAGGACCAAACGCTTCATCCATAGCTTTTGCAGTTACAGGAGGAGCTACTTTTAAACCTAACTCTTTTGCTGTAGCATTAAAATCTTTATTAGCAGCATCCATTTCGAATTTAGTTGCTAATGTAAATACTTTATCAGAAGTAGTTTCAGAAGGCTCAATTTTTTGAGCAATTGTAGCTAAACGAATTCCGTCTTGTTTATCAGTAATTTTGATAATGTGAAATCCAAAAGGAGTTTCTACCAAACCAACTTTTCCAATTCCGTTATTGAATACAAAATCATTGAATGGTTTTACCATTTGGTTTGGACCAAAATATCCTAAATCACCACCTTGTTGTGCAGATGAATCATCAGAACTTGTAAAAGCCAACATCATGAAACTATCCGGATTTGCCTGAACCTGAGCCAAAATTTCTTCTGCTTTAGCTTTAGCTTCTTCTTTAGTTCTTTTTTCTTTTTGGTTTGGAGTTTGAGATCCTTCGTAACCAATTAAAATATGACTTGCTTTTGCGTTAACACCAGCTTTAAATCCTAAAGATTTAGAAATAGCATAATATCTTCCGTAAACGTATGGTCCGTAAATTGCTCCTGCTGGTAAGCTGAATAATTTATCAGCATCAACAGCCGGTAAAGCATTTTTAGGAACATAAGTAGAATCGTAAGGAACATCAGAATTTGAGTTTACAAATTCAGCGATGTTGGTTGCACTTCTAAAACCTGGCAAAGTATCGTTTTTACCTGTTTTTGCGTTGTACTCTACTCTACCGTTTAATAAAGCAGTGATTTTAGATTTGATTTCAGCCTCATCTTCTTTTGAAGCTTTGTCTTCTACTAAAACATATTGAATTTCACGAGTTCCATCCGCTTTGAATTTTTTCTCGTTTTTCTTCATATAATCTACAATTTCTGAATCAGAAATTTTTACTTCGCTATCTTTAATTGAAGAATATAATGCAGCAGCATAAGCAAAGTTTACTTTGTTAGCTTCCATTTCATATTTCAATTTTCCTTCGCTTACAGTAGTATAAAGACCTGCTTTTACTAATGTGCTGTAGATTTGGAATTTTGCGTTTAATTCAGCATCTTTTTCTTTTTCAGAAATAAATTGTGCTGCTTCAGGATTAGCTTTAAAGTATTCTTTAAATTTAGCTACATCAAAAGCACCAGCAGCATTTAGGAACATTGGATTTTTACCAATATTTGGATCTGATTTTAAAACTTCAAGTAAGTGTTTCTCACCTACTCTTAATCCTAATTTATCAAACTGAGAAGATAATAATGCGATTGAAACTTCTTGATCCCAAACTCTGTTTGCAGCTTCAGTGGAAGTAATTCCTTGTCCACTTTTTTCAACATTACTAACTTTAACTCTAAAGTCTTCAAATGAAATATCTTTTCCATCGATGCTTCCCACATCCTTTGAACTTTGACCGAAACTCCCTCTAGTGAATAGATCTTGTATTATAAATGCAAATAATGCAAGTGCAATAACTCCTATCAATAAAGCGGAACGCTGTCTAATTTTTGCTAAAACTGCCATTTTTATTATCGTTAATTTTATATTCAGTTTGCGAAAATACAATTATCTAGTTAATAACAATACAACTAGCGTTTTATTTTCAACATTTTTTTTTATTAATTTAAAAAATCACTCTTTTATTGTCAATTTAACCAATTCAATTTTCTTGTTTGTGGCTTCTTCAATCACAAAATGATAGTTGTCAATCACTATTTCCTCGCCTTTTTGAGGGATTTCTTTTGTCGAATTAACAATAAAGCCACCTAATGTTCCGTAAGAATCTTCTTCAGGAATTGCTAATTTATAAGTTTCATTCAAATATTCAACATCTAATCGTGTAGAAAATAAATACTTGCCTTCTCCCAGCTCCTTTTCGATGAGTTCTTCTTCCTCTGAATCGTGTTCATCTTCAATTTCACCAAAAAGTTCTTCGACTATATCTTCTATCGTAATTATACCTGAAGTTCCGCCATATTCATCTAAAACAACCGCTACGTTTTTTCGTTTTTTAATCAGCAAATTCAAAGCATCTTTGATCAAAATCGTTTCAGGCACAAATTCCACCGTCATCAAAACTGATTTTATTGTTTTGGGTTTCTTAAACAAATCAAAAGAATGCACATAACCCACGATATCATCAAGAGAATTTTGACTGACCACAATTTTAGAATACCCTGTTTCTATAAATAAAGCTTTAAGATCCTCGATACTATCAAATAAATCGATGTCGACTATTTCTGTACGTGGCGTCATAATATCACGCGCTTTTACGCCCGAAAACTCTAATGCGTTCTGAAAAATCTGAATTTCCGAATCGACTTCTTCATCATCTTCAACAGAATTCATTTGCTCTGTGATATAATTTCCAAGCTCGATTTTACTAAAATACAATTGCACCTGATCGCCTTCTGTTTTGAAAAATTTTCGCAGTACAAAATCCGAAATCCAGATAAAAAAAGTAGAGATATAGTAAAATAACCTGTAAAACAAATAGGCCGGAATGGCAAAAATCTTAATTAACGAATTGGCATAAATTTGAAAAAATACCTTTGGGAAAAACTCTGCCGTTATTAAAACGACAAAAGTCGAAATTATGGTTTGAACCAATAAGCTCGTAAGATTAGAAAAATGAAATCCTAAATTGCCAATACATTTTAGAATTAAATCTCCCATAAAAAAACCATACACTACCAACGCTACATTGTTACCAATAAGCATTGCAGCGATAAATTTTGAGGGATTTTCTGTAAGTTTGGTTAGGATTTGGGATAAAAAATTATCTTGTTTTTTCTCTATTTCAAGATAAATTTTATTCGAAGAAATAAAAGCTATTTCCATTCCTGAAAAAAAGGCTGATAGTATTAAACATAGTATTATAATACTAATTTCCATTTTTTACTGTTTTTTATAATGATCATCAAATTTCTTCGCATATTTTCTCCTGAAGAAAAACATAAAAACACTCACACCTGCAATTATAAAGCTCAACCACGGATTTTCACCCGGCGAATTTAGCTTTGTAACTCCATCATAAATGAAAGCAGCTGCAATTAATAAATAAAGATATTGTGTGTATTTTAAAACGCCCATAATTTATAATTTTTCATCTGATTCAAATTCACCACTAACACGCTGCGAATTAATCACTTTAAAGTCTTTACTAAAATCGATTCCCTGACCATAAGAAATACCTTTAGCATCTGTAAGCTTAAATTTTCTTTCGGTATAAAACCATTCGTTTTTCTGATCAAAATACAGCTGCTCAGTTTCAAGCATCTGTCCTGTTTCTGAAGTAATCTTAACCTTTCCCTGCAAATCTATTATACCAGTCAATTTATATGAAACCGCATAATTTGATACTATAAAAGTACGCTTTTGTTTTTTATCATATAAAGTAACATCAATTCCTTTTGGGAATTCTGTAAATGGAAAATCCAGATTAGAATAATCCAACATTTTAGGACTTTTCAAAACACCGGTGATAAGTCCGGAATCTGTATATTTTATATTTACAGTGTCTGCATCACTTCCGGGAACAAACTCTGAGAAGTTAATTTTTTGAACTTCTTTAAAATTACTTTCGCATCCAAAAAACAGTGCCACAGTAAAAACTGTGACAACTGCTATAATATATCTTTTTGGTAAATTCATTTGCCAAATGTAGTAAATTGTATGAGCTTATAAAAACACAATTTTTATGCTTAATTGAATTTACTTTTCACGAACCATCTGTCGTTGAAAGAAAAACTCAAACTAAAGTTGAAATAATTCTCTTGTACTAAAGCTGCAGAGGTAGTTCCTCTTTTACCATATTCAATTCCAACGTTTACGTTTGAAAAAGTTCCGCCACCAATAGGAATTCCTGCTCCTAAAGACATCCCTAAATCATTAATTGACTCATTATTAACAATTAGACCTAATTTCTCATATTTCAAACCAGCTCTATAGGTAATCCTGCTTAAGTAACTGGTAAAAGAAGCATAGTTAGGAATAAAATATCCACCCACTGCATATTTTTGATACTTTTCGTAACGTACATTAGGAGCCGCATTGTAATAATTAGCAAGTTCTCCGTTACCCTGAAAAGCAAGTGTTGTACCTACCAACCATTTTCTTGCCTGTCCAATACCGGCACCAATTGTAATTTTATTTGGTAGTTTTAATTCATTTTCTTGCGAAGGAACCTGATAAGGATCAGGATCACCGTCTACTGCAATAACTCTTGTACTATTAGAATTTAGAGTACTTGCAAAAGTGTAAGCTAAACTTGTAAATACGCTTAATTTTTTATTGATTTTTGTTTGATACATGGTACCAATATTAAAACTAACACCTGACAATTCAGAAGCATTAGTTTCTCTTGTACCATTTTGAACTCCTGTAGCAAGCTCTATAGTTGTAGTTGTGATTTTACCAAAATTATATTGCACATCACCTCCAATATTCCACTTAGGTGTAATTTTATATCCTAAACCAAGAAAAACTTTATTCACACCACCTTTTCCCTGAAGTTGTGAACTTGTTCCGTCTGGTATAGCAGTCTGATCATTTAAGATTCTATAATCAACAGAAGTTACAGGAACCAAACCAAAAGCTGCACCAAATTTCCCCATAGGAATTCCTAATGCCAAATAATCGAAAGTAGATCTTTGTGATTTTGCAGATTCTTCTGTCGTTTTTAGTTTTGCACTTGCAAAAGTCCCCCCAACTGTAAAAGTAGTTTGTCTCAAACTGGCATAACTTGCCGGATTTTCAATATTCAAATGGATACTATCCTGCTCTACAGAAACTCCTGCCATAGACCTATTTTCAAGAGTTCCTTTAAATCTAACATCCCCAATTCCGAAGAAAGAATAAGGAGACGCACCCTGTTGAGCAAATGAAACGAACGAGATAAGCAAACAAGCGCTTACTATAATTTTTTTAATCATTGTCGATTTTTATATTGAAATGTTTGATTCAAACTTTCTAAAAGGAAATTTGAATTGGCAAATATGGTATTTTTTAATCGTTTAGCCAAAAAAACTGCATCTCCTCCCGTTAAAATTATTATAAAATTTGAAAAGTTTGCCCGATATTCATCGATAAAACCATCAATCTCATAGACGAACCCATTTGCAACTCCCGAATGAATGGCCTGTTTTGTTGAGTTTCCTATATAGTTTTCAGGCGTTTCAAAAGTCAGTAAAGGCAACTTGGCCGTGTAGTTATGTAATGCCTCATAACGCAATCGTAAGCCTGGAGAAATTGCTCCCCCCAAATAATTGTCGTTTTCGTCGATAAAATCGTAGGTAATACAAGTTCCCGCATCGATTACCAACCTGTTTTGTTTAGGAAACTGCAAAGTAGCTCCGGAAGCCAAAATCATCCTGTCGATTCCTAACGTTTTTGGAGTCGCATATTTATTTACGAAAGGAAAAGCATCTTCATGAGTAAAAAAATGAACATTTAATTCTTTTTCGAAAGCCAAAAAAGATTCTTTTTCTATTTTTCCGACCGATGCAACGACCAAATCGGAGCAGTCTGAAAATTTTTTTAAAATTTTTTTAATTTTTTCTTCAAGCTCATTTTTCTCAAAAACAAAATTTTCAAGAACAGTACTCTCCTCAAAAACAGCAGCTTTAATTCGAGTATTACCAACATCAATTGTTAAAATCATATTTATTTCTTTACCATTGCGAAGATACGAATTGATTTTTTTAAAAAAATGTTTTGGATAAACGAAAAATGATTCTATCTTTGCACCCGCATTGAGCACAAAACGGTACCTTAGCTCAGATGGTAGAGCAATGGACTGAAAATCCATGTGTCCCTGGTTCGATCCCTGGAGGTACCACCACAACCCGAATAGCAATATTCGGGTTTTTTGTTTTTAACACTTTCCTGACTTTACCGCTATTTTTTTTTACCGCAAAGATCACTAAGATTTTCACCTAACGTTATGTTGAGAAAACACAAAGTTCGCAAAGCTTTACGATAAAAAGTTTTGCGAACTTTGTGTTTTTTTTTAGTTTTTGATTGCGCCAAAAAGCCTATTGAATCTTACCAATATTGTGTCCCAACGGTCAAAACCGTTGGCTATGTTTATATTGTACTAAAAAAATTCCAGCATTAATATATACTCTACACGCTGTTGCATTTCAAATACAGCCCGTGGTTTCAACCACGGGACACGTTATAATACACAAAAAAAGGTTCACAAAGCTTTATAATAAAACTTTGCGAACCTTTGCGTAAATCTTAGCGTTCCTTGCGGTTAAATTTTTTCGCAGTTAAATCACCTTCAAAAAAAATTATTGATGAAATACAGAAACCGCCGGGAAATAATATCCCGAATAATTTACCGAAGCTGTTTTAACTCCTGAATCAGCATTAAATAAATAAAGATTATTAATAGAGAAATTCACCCCAAAACCTTCATTTAATGTATTTAGAACCAAAGTATTTTTCTTTCGATCATAACCAATTCCTGCACCATATAAGATATTCGAATTTGTTAATGTAATAAAAGGTGCCGTCAAGGACTCCGGAGTTCCAGTGTATTTGTAAACTTCTTTACCACCGCTAAAACTTCCGTTTTTAGCAATAAAAATATCATTTTTAGCCGCTGTAATAGATCCCGGATGCCATGCTCCCCAACTTCCGTAAGCCTGAAAACCTAATGGAATTTCTTTTACTTCAAGAGTATTTGAATCTATACTAATAAGGTTTTTACCTCCTGCTGCCCATACTTTTTTATCATCGGTTACAGCAAATCCTAAAACCATACCCGGAATAGTTTTTTCGATGGCCAATGTCGAAGCATTAATAACAATCACTCCTTTTGAAGCAGACAATGCAAAAACATACCCGTTAGACTTCACGATATCTCCTACCTGACCGGTAATACCATCAATTTGTCCGCTCACTTCCATCGTATTAAGATTAAGCTTAAATATCCCTTTACTCGACGTCAAAAGAGCCTGATTTTCATCAAGACCAACCACAGCGCGCCAGTCGTTTCCACCTTTAGCCGCAATTCTTTTTTCTTCTTTAAGCGAATAAGCATCAGCAACTACCACTGGTCCGCCAACTTTAGAAACTAAAAATAGTTTTTTATTAATGATCGTTCCAAATTCTAATGTAGACGATGTCGGTTTTAAATCCTTATCCGGATTTACTTTTACAAAAACACTGTCTTCTACCGCTTTTGTATCATATCTGTAAAACCCTACCGTTCCCGTTCCGTGACCAAACCATCCTTCGTTGATCATAAAAAAACCGTTTTCATAAGCTCCCCATGCATGAATATCATAAGTAAGAGCTACGTTTCCGCCATCATTTTTGGCCGTCATTGTAATTTTAAAATCTCCTCTTGTTTCTGGTTTAAAGATATAAGTAGAATCAGATCCTACTACTTTTCCGTCTACGGCCCATTCAAAAGAAACATTCTTTCTATCTGCTAATTTCGAGCTTAATTGTAGCGTTTTTCCAATGGTCAAAGTATCTTTTAGTTGCTGTTCGCCTTTTATTACAGGCGGCGCTGTAAAATCATCATCATTATTACACGAAACTGTCAGCAGCATCAAAGAGGCGATTGCAATTAATGGTTTGGAAAAAAATTGGTTTTTCATTATTAAATATTTAAAAAATTATATTACTTAAATCTTTAAATCGAAATACAATTTACCCTTTCAAAAGTTATATAAATAAACTTTTGTAAAAGCAACATCTTGTACAACAATACGTTTTAATGATTTTTTTTTAATGAAGAAAAAGAATGAATCGCGTAGAAAAACATCTTGAAAGAAATTGTTTTGACGATATCATATTTGCAGAAAAAAAATCTCATAAACTCTATTTTTGGCTTACGAGAATAGAATAATTAAACCATACATGATCACACAAAGTGAAATGTATTGTTCTTAATTCAAGCTTCAATCCCCGAAAGCTATTTATTACTATAAAAATGGCAGGTCTTCTGACTTGCTCCCTACACCCAGCCTTCCCTTTCAAAATGAAAAGTGACGTATTAAAGGGTTTCAGTTAATGAGCTTACAGCTGCGGGACAGTTTTGGATTTACACCAAATTCCCTTTTAATGTCAATATTGTATCAATATGACAACCATTTTCTGTTCTAAAATTTGAGCTGCAAAACTAGTGTTTTCTTTCGTAATAAAGCAAGAGTTCTTTATTTTAAAGGCCTTGAGCATTTGTTGCAAACTATAACTTATTCAATTTATAAAGCTTTGATTTACTGAATAAATGTTAAATCAACAAATAAACACTATTTGTTAAAAAAGTATCAATTAAATAAAAAATTATCTTTTATATTCGTTAAAAAATATTTAATAATTTTAATTATTACCAAGTATACAAATTAGTTTATGAGTAAAACTTCTACAAAAGGCATCTGGAAAGTAATTTCAGCCTCATCAATGGGTACTATGATCGAATGGTACGATTTCTATATTTTTGGGAGTTTGGCGGTTGTAATTTCAACTAAATTTTTCCCTAGCGATAATCCAACCGCGGCTTTTTTATCGACTTTAGCCACTTTTGCTGCCGGATTTGTTGTGAGACCTTTTGGCGCTTTGTTCTTTGGAAGACTCGGAGATATTATTGGCCGAAAATATACTTTTATGGCTACCTTATTATTAATGGGAGGCTCTACTTTTTTAATAGGCTGTATTCCTAGTTATGAAACGATTGGTTTTATGGCTCCTTTATTAGTATTGATTCTGCGTTTATTACAAGGATTAGCGCTTGGTGGAGAATACGGCGGGGCAGCAACTTATGTTGCAGAGCATGCTCCTGTTGGACAAAAAGGATATTGGACGTCATGGATTCAGACTACAGCTACGGTTGGTTTATTCATTTCGTTAATGGTTATTCTGGCCACCAAAAATGTACTTTCTCCTGAAGATTTTGATTCCTGGGGATGGCGTGTACCATTTTGGGTTTCGATTGTTATGGTGGGTGTTTCTTATTTAATTCGTAAAAACATGGACGAATCTCCGGTTTTTGCCAAAGCTAAAAAAGAAGGTACAACAAGTACAAATCCTCTAAAAGAAAGTTTCGGAAACCGATACAACCTTAAATTTGTGTTACTCGCTTTATTTGGAGCCACAATGGGGCAAGGTGTTGTTTGGTACACCGGTCAGTTTTATGCCATGAGTTTCATGAAAACCGTAATGAATATCGATTCTTCGCAAGTCGATGGATTACTAGGTATTGCATTATTATTAGGTACTCCGTTTTTTATTTTCTTTGGATGGCTGAGTGATAAAATAGGACGAAAATATATCATGATGGGCGGAATGCTTCTTGCCATTTTGTTCTACAGGCCTATTTATAAAATGATGTACAATACCACAGATGTAAGCTACAAAACTGAACTTACTCAGGCCACAAAAGAAACAATCGAGGTCAATAAAGACAACGATTCTATCTATACCACACATAAAAAATATTCAGACGGAACTTCTTTCTTAGAGAAAAAGACGCATTTTTCAGGCAAAAAAGATGCTCAGATTACCACTTCGATTACTATCAATTCAAGCGATGAGTGGACTTTAATTTTCTTAGTTTTCATTCAGGTTTTATTTGTTACGATGGTATACGGACCTATTGCGGCATTTTTGGTCGAAATGTTTCCAACAAAAATCAGATACACTTCAATGTCTCTGCCTTATCATGTTGGTAATGGGATTTTTGGAGGTTTGCTTCCTGCTATTTCAACCTATTTTGTAACGCATTCTAAAGCAGCCGGAAAAGCGGAATTTTATCTCGACGGACTTTGGTACCCTATTATTATAGCTTCAGTCTGTTTTGTAATTGGAATGATTTATATCGATAATAAAAATAAAACTAATCACCTTTAATATTATAAACTATGAATGCGATCAAACAAATTTTAGGTGTTTTGTGGATTATCCTTGCAGTTGCAGCGGCCTATTTTTGCATATTCGAATTTGGCTTACCCAAACTCCTGTCAGACCAACAGGATGATTTAGTATTTGGAATCATTATCCTTTTTATTCTTACTCCTCTCATTGTGTTAGGATTGGGAACTTTTGGCTATTTTGCCGTAATTGGAGAATACAACAAAGAGAAATAATACTACGATTAATGAGAAAAGGGCTGTCTATATTACATAGAACAGCCCTTTTGCATTACTAACCAAACCAAAATCTTTACTTAGCAAGTATATTTTAAAAAGGGCCATCTCAAAGAGATAGCCCTTTTTTTAATTATCAGAAAACATTAGTTTTT
Source organism: Flavobacterium sp. C3NV (assembly GCF_046825355.2). NCBI lineage: Bacteria > Pseudomonadati > Bacteroidota > Flavobacteriia > Flavobacteriales > Flavobacteriaceae > Flavobacterium > Flavobacterium sp. C3NV. The sequence continues at coordinate 35,126 of NZ_JBKQBJ020000021.1, forward strand.
TGTAATCGTGTATTTTTTTCCAATAAAATCAACAATGATTGTATAATCTCCTGCAACAGTAACTGGAATATTAGCACCTCCGGCTTCTAATGATAAATTATTACCATCATCACCATAGTTAGTATCCCATTTATCGTCAAGTCTGAATTTGTACTCCCCAACTACCAGTGGTCCTGTATAGGAGTATGTTTTAGTTGCTAAATCATACTCTAGATTAGTATCCGGATCATTCCATCCATTAGGCGTTGCAGAACCAATCATTCCCCAATTGTCCCAGGCAGAATAAGAAGTAACAGCTATTTTGATCACATTTGAATACTGAACAATACCTCTTGCCCCAACATATGACTTAATACGAATATCAGCATCTTGAGATTCAAAAGCCGTTAATCCGGCATTAAGCGCTGCTGCATTAAGTTCTCCACTTGTTACCGCTACCTTATTTGTTGTTGTTACAGAAACTACAACTACATCTTTAAAGTCTGTTCCTGATTTTGCCATTTGAAGTTCATAACTTATAGCCATTGGAGCACCTCCATATTGCGCAGCATCCCATGTAAAGGTCGCAACTACTTCATTAGGTGTTAGTTTATCAAGAACAAAAACTGATCCTTCGGCAGGAATTGCCAGTACAGCTGCTTTTGATGGCGTAACTACAGTAAGATCATCATCTGAATCACAAGCTGTAGCTGATATAAATAACAGTGCAAATACACTTAGTTTTAATATATTTTTCATATTTCTCGTATTAAGATGAATAACCTGGATTTTGAGTTAACTGTGAATTCGCCTGTAACGCACTTGTAGGGATTGGGTACAAGTTGTAAGTTTCAGGAATTGCAACTCCATCTTTTACTCCACCTTTCCATGGCCATAAGTAAGATCCTCCAGTGAATTTTCCAAATCGAATTAAATCTTGTCTTCTGTGTCCTTCAAGGTTCAATTCTCTACCTCTTTCTTTCAAAATGAAATCAAGGTTTAATTCTCCTGCATTTATTTCTCCTGCATGTGATCTTGTTCTCACTTTATTCACATATTCTAAAGCTAATCCTGCAGAACCTCCACTTGCTCCTCTTACAACACACTCAGCATACATTAAGTAAGCATCAGACAATCTGAACAAAGGAAAATCTGTGTTCGCAAAACTTGTTGCATTTGTAGTTCCTACAAAGTTTTTGTTTGTAAATTTTACACTAGGATAACCGTCTGTCCATTTTTTATAATCATTCATTTCATACGAATGTCCTGTTGTAAAGAATAATTTTGCTCTGTCATCCGGAGAATCAACAAGATTTCCATTATTAAACAGTCCGTACCAGGCTTTTGTAGCCCTATGACCACTCCAACCATCAGTTGCACCATAATTATTAGGATTCATTGTTTCTGTACTTAAATTTCCATTGATGATATAAGTTGTGTTACCATAACCCTGGCTTACCACAGCATCTGCAATTAAAGTATAGATAATTTCCGGTGAAGTATTGTTGTCTCCTGAAAACACACTTGCAAAACTTGGAGCAAGAGTATAACCGCCTTCATCAATTACTTTTTTAGAATACAATAAAGCATCATCATATCTTTGAGTTCCTGTATACACTTCTGCATTTAGGTATAATTTTGCCAAAAGCATTCTTACTACATTTTTATCTGCTTTACCGTAAGATTTTGTTGCTGTAATAGTACCTTCAACTTCTTTCAATTCAGACTCTATAAAAGCAAAAAGTTCTTTTCTTGTTGATTCCTTTTTTGGAGTAGAAGTATTAATATCATCTTCAGTCGTAATAGCTCCTTTACCAAAACAATCTGTAATGTAATAATAAGATAAGGCTCTTAAAAAACGCAATTCAGCAATATGGTTTTCTCTGTCCGGAATATTCGCTTTAGATGTTTTTAAAATTTTAATTAAATTACTTGACTGAGAAATAGTATAATAAGCCCTGTCGAATAAGTATCTAAAGAATTTATTATTCCCATTCCACCCAGTTGTTGTTGTTAACTGATCTAAACCATCATCTCCCCAACGGTTTTTCATACCATCTGCAGAGAAATCCTGTAAGTTGATAATACTTCTTAAAAAAGCAGCTTCTCCATTATCTTTTGTAGTAATATCTGAAGAATCTGGGCCATCAGGACCTGAAAGAGCAAAAGTTCCGTAAATTTTAGAAACTAAACCGTCTACAGCATTTGGATCCTGCTCTAAAAGCTTATCCAATGTCAATTCTACTTTTGGTTCTGTATTTAAGTCATCTACACAAGCAGTGAATAAGAATAGAACAAAAGCAGCTCCTATAATCTTAAATTTAAATTGATTCATCTTTATATTTTTTTATTAAAAGTCTAAATTCAGACCAAAACTGAAAGTTCTTGATCTTGGATAGAAATTATTATCAATTGCATTGAAATTCTCCGGATCAACCCCTGTATAATTAGTTACAATAAATACATTATTAGCTGAAGCATACAATCTTAAAACAGCACCTTTAATTGCTTTGTCAAAATTATACCCAAGAGTTATGTTCTGGCAACGTAAAAAGCTTGCATCTTCTAAGTAATAATCAGAAAATGGAACGTTTCCGTTTATAGTTTGAAAATCAAATTCAGTATTCAAAACATTCGTTAAACTAGTTGAATTTGCAGGCAATGCCTTATCAATAAATCCAGACTGAAGTTTTCTTGCATTGTACACTTTTCCTCCTATCTGACCATTGAAAGTCGTTGATAAATCAAACTGTTTGTACGAAGCTGTTAATCCTAAACCATAGGTCCAGTTTGGTCTTAAAGCCACATAATATCTATCGCTATCATTGATAACACCATCTCCGTTTTTATCAACAAAAGCATTTTCTACCGGTCTGTTGTTTGAATCATAAACTTGTTGAAATACCCAAGCCGAATAAGGTTGCTGACCAACTGTATTGTAAGCAATCTTTTGTCCTGTTCCTACCGGAATACCTGATGCATTATCAACGTTTGTAGTTCTGTTATTCAAATCTGTAATTTCACCAATATTATAAGCAATGTTTCCGTTTAGAGATAAATTGAAATCCTCACTATTGATCACTTTAACATTTAAGTTTCCTTCGACACCTTTATTTTTCATGCTTCCTACATTAGCAACAAACTCATTTGTTAAAGCTTGTCCTGGAGCCGCTGAAACTACAGAAAGTAAATCTTTTGTATATTTTTGGTAAGCATCGATACTACCGGTAACAATACTTTTTTCAAAAAGATCAAAATCAATTCCTACGTTATAAGTCGTTGTCTTTTCCCATGTTAAATTCTCGTTATAAGGTTTAGCAGAATAACCATTTACTCCAGGAATATAAGTACTTGAGGTACTAGTTGGCGCAAATAACGCACTGTAAGGATAAGATCCCGCAACACCCGTTATATCCTGTTGTCCTGTAATACCGTAACCTAATCTTAATTTTAAGTCTTTAAAAGTCTTAGAATCTTTTAAGAATGATTCGTCTTTCATTCTCCATGCCACACCCGCTGCTGGGAAATAACCCCATCTTTTATCCTCTTTAAACAAAGACGATCCATCTGCTCTTAAAGTAAACGTAAATAAATATTTGTCTACTAAATCAAAATTAGCTCTTCCAAAAAACGATTGTAAGTTTCTCTCGTTATAATATCTGTTATTAGCATTATTTGCCGGGTTTGGAGTTAACTCTCTTAAACCATTTACGGTACTATATCTATAATTTTCCTTAGTTCCGTCAGTTTTAAAGTTTTGATAAGAATAACCAGCCTGAGCATCAACTCTGGTTACAAATCCTGTCAAACTTTTGTTATATACAAAATAAGCATCTAATGTTTTATTCGTAACAGTTTGATCTTCGGCATAATTTAAACCTGGATTAAACACATAAGTTGGAGGAGTTGTCGCTGCAGAATTATCTATCTTATATGTCTGAAGAGCATTATCTGTATATGACTCTCTAATTTTTGATTTAGATGCTTCGATACCACCATTCACAACAGCTCTTAAAGATTCCAAAAATGGCATTTTATAATCTAATTCAATGTTTCCTAATAATTTCTGAACTTCCTCAGGACGAGATCTCTGATTCAAAATTGCTAACGGATTTTGTGCTCCATTGATAGATTTATTAGTATTAAGCAACTGATAATATCCGCCAAATATATTATTTGGTGAATTAGGATCTGCATATGCCGGTTTAGTAGGATCCATTCCTAAAGCACTACCAATAACAGCATCAGCATCTATAGCATTCTTTTTAACAGAAATACCTTTAGCATTCACATCAATTTTCAAATGATTATCTAATAAAACCGGTGAAAGTTTGATAGATCCTGTATATCTTTCAAGATCATTTGTTCTTACAACACCTTCATTTTTAGCATAACCAACAGAAGCTCTAAATGGAATTTTACCAAATAAGTTTGCTCTTGCACTAAAGTTATTGTCACTAGAGAAAGAGGTTCTGTAAATTAAATCCTGCCAGTCTGTATTATACAACTTTCTTCCTTCGATTTGAGGAGTTGCCGGATTATCAAGCGCACCACTACCATCAGGTACACCTAATAAATTGGTGTAATCAGGATGATACTTTTGCATAAAAGAAGTAAATTGAGTTCCAGTCATCATATCAACAGGATTATTTACCTTACCAATAGTTATATTAGACGAGAAAGTAAATTTTGGAGCACCACTAACACCTTTTTTAGTCGTAACAATGATCACACCATTTGATGCTCTTGAACCATAAATAGCAGTAGCTGATGCATCTTTTAAAATCGTAAACGAATCAATATCGTTAGGGTTTATCAATGTTAATGGATTAGAAATTCCTGCCGGATTGGTATTATCAATTGGCACACCATCAATAATAATCAACGGATTGTTATTTCCTGATAATGAACTTCCACCTCTAATTCTAATATTTGGGTTTGCATCTGGCATACCACCATCTGTAGTAATTCTAACTCCAGAAGCTCTACCTACAAGCAGCTGATCTGCAGAACCAACCGGTCCTTTATTAAGCTGATTGGCAGATAAAACCGTTACCGCACCTGTAGCATCTTTTTTCTTAACAGTACCGTAACCTACTTGCACCACAACTTCTTTAAGCTGATTGGTATCTTCTTCTAAAGAAATCGATATAGTTTTTTGACCATTAAAAACTACAGTTGACGTTTTGTATCCAATAAATGAAACCAAAATTTTGTCTCCATTTTTTAAATTAGATAACTGAAATTTACCGTCAAAATCTGTTGATGATCCGCCTGGAGCACCCTGTACATTTACGTTTACTCCCGGGATTGGTTGCCCCGTTGCCAGATCGGCAACTGTTCCTGTTAAGGTACTTTGAGCTAGTACACTAAACGGTAACAGTAGGAATAAAAATAACAACTTTTTGTAAATTGTTTTCATACTTTTTGTTTAAATTAGTTTGAGTTTTTGAATGTTAGTTAAGTTTTTAATTTTACTTCGAATTTCAAAATTATGAATTTATTAACGTGCTCGACCAGAGACAATTTATATTGAGTTACGAAAACGTGATAGTGTTGAAAACTTTCTATTTTTTGTAATCTTTTCAGTCAAAAAATGACAAATCAAAAAATAAAAGATACCTTTATTAATAATTAGATTTTTTTCAACAAATACCATGAAACGTAAAATCACCTTAAAACAGATTGCAAAGGAACTTGATGTTTCTATTTCAACTGTCTCAAAATCACTCAGAAACAGCTTAGAAATAGGAGAAGAAACGCGTCTTAAAGTTCAGGCTTTTGCAAAGTTTTACAACTATAAACCCAACAACATTGCCCTTAGTCTAAAAAACCGAAAAACCAAAAGTATTGGTATTATCATTCCGGAAATTGTACATTATTTTTTCTCTACCGTAATCAACGGAATAGAGCAGGTTGCAAACGAAAATGGATACAGTGTTGTCATTTGTTTATCTGATGATTCTTTCGATAAAGAAGTCCTAAACATGGAAATGTTAGCCAACGGAAGTATCGATGGTTTTATCATGTCTCTTTCTAAAGAAACCCAATACAAAGGTGATTTTCACCATATTACCGAAGTGATCAATCAGGGAATGCCGGTTGTAATGTTCGACCGCGTTACCAATGATATTTTATGTGATAAAGTAATTATTGATGATAAAGCTGCCGCTTATGAAGCCGTTCAAAGTTTGATTGATAATGGCCGAAAAAAGATTGCGCTTGTTACTACTGTCGACTATGTAAGTGTTGGAAAACTAAGAACCGATGGTTACGAAAAAGCACTTCTGGACAACGGATTACCATTCAACGAAGATTTGATCATTAAAATTGAAGATGTAGATACTTGCGAAATTACCATTAGCCAGCTTTTACACGACAGAGCTTTTGATGCTGTTTTTGCTGTAAACGAGCTTTTTGCCGTAACCATTATCAAAACAGCCAATAAAATGGGACTTAAAGTTCCTGAAGATCTTGCGGTAATTGCTTTTACTGACGGAATTATTTCTAAATATTCTACCCCAACCATTACTACGGTAAGCCAGAGTGGTGAGAAAATGGGCAATAAAGCAGCTAAAATGCTGATCGAAAGACTCGAAGCTGAGCATGATGACGACGATGAAGAAAACGAAAATTACACTACAGAAGTTATAGAAACACATCTGATAGAAAGAGAATCTACTGACTAATTTTCTTAAAATCAATACATTCTAAAGCCATAAATGTTATTTATGGTTTTTTTATGATTTGAATTAAAAAAATAATTTATACTTTTACGCCTGCTCAAAGCTTTTACTTTTACTTCGAAACCATAAGTAAGTTTTGATAAGCAAAGCGCTTATCGTCTAATTAATTTTTTAATTACGATAATGGAAAAGCGTAAATTAAGTTTCTGGGAAATTTGGAACATGAGTTTCGGTTTCTTGGGAATACAGTTTGGTTTTGCACTGCAAAACGCAAATACTTCAAGAATTTTTGAAACCCTAGGTGCTAAAATTGATGAAATCCCTATTTTGTGGATTGCTGCTCCAGTTTCAGGATTAATAATTCAGCCCGTAATTGGTTATTTTAGTGACAGAACCTGGACTCGTTTAGGAAGACGTCGCCCCTATTTTTTAATTGGAGCAATTCTTTCTTCAATCGCATTGTTCATAATGCCCAACTCACCAACTTTATGGATTGCAGCAGGTACTTTATGGATAATGGATGCGTCGATAAATGTATCAATGGAGCCCTTTCGTGCCTTTGTTGGTGATAATTTACCCGAAAAACAACGCACTCTGGGCTTCGCAATGCAAAGTTTTTTCATCGGAACTGGTGCTGTTGTAGGTTCTGTTTTACCTTATCTTTTTACAAATGTTTTTGGCGTAAGCAATACTGCACCTGAAGGAATTATTCCTGATTCTGTAAAATGGTCGTTTTATATTGGCGGAATTGTTTTTTTGCTTTCTGTCCTGTGGACTGTTTTTAAAACAACTGAATATACTCCGGAAGAATTACATGCTTTTGAAGCTCAAAACAAAAACAAAGAAGATATTATTATAAATTCTGAGACAGAATCTAATAGCAATATCAAAAGACAATTTTCCTTAGGATTACTATTGACAATAGTTGGTGCATTGGTATCCTTTTTAATTTTCGAAAATAGCCTTGCAAAAGAATTATACATTCTATTCATAGGTTTAGTTTTTATGGGAATTTTATTCATCATTGCATCACAACTACGAAAATCTAAAGTTCATAATGGTTTCACCATAATCATGAGCGATTTATTGAGTATGCCTGTGACAATGAAAAAACTGGCCTGGGTTCAGTTTTTCTCTTGGTTTGCACTTTTTTCGATGTGGATTTATACAACGCAAGCAGTTACACAACATATTTTTGGCACAACAGATACAACTTCTAAAGTATATAATGATGCTGCCGACTGGGTTTCTGTTTTATTTACAGTTTATAACGGAGTCGCAGCTGCAGTAGCTTTCTTATTGCCAATTATTGCAAAAAAAGTAGGTGTTAGAGCAACACATTTATTAGCATTATGTGCTGGAGGTGTTGGTTTAATTTCGATTTATTTTATTGGTGATAAACAAATGCTGATTCTTCCAATGTTGGGAGTTGGTATTGCATGGGCAAGTATTTTATCAATGCCATATGCAATGTTATCAGGCGCTTTACCGGCAGCAAAAATGGGTTACTATATGGGAGTTTTTAACTTTTTTGTAGTAATACCACAAATTGTAGCCGCAACAATATTAGGATTTGTAATCAAACAATTCTTTCATAACGAACCTATTTATGCCTTAATAATTGGAGGAGTATCCATGATATTCGCCGGATTACTAACCCTTAGAGTAAATAGTAGAACTAAAATTGAAATTCATGCATAACAAAAAAGCATTCATATTCGACCTTGATGGCGTAATCGTTGATACCGCCAAATATCATTTTTTAGCTTGGCAGAAAATTGCAAAAGCATTAAATATAAATTTTACACATGAAAATAACGAATTATTAAAAGGTGTAAGCCGTGTACGTTCGTTAGATATAATTCTTGAATTAGGAAATGTTCAGGCTTCACAGGAAGACAAAGACAAATGGCTGATTCAAAAAAATGAAGATTACTTATCTTATTTGGTTGATATGGATGAAAGTGAGATTCTTCCGGGAGTTTTTAAAACGCTACAACTATTAAAAGAAAAAAATCAGGGAATTGCTTTGGGATCTGCGAGTAAAAATGCCAGGCCAATCCTTGAGAAAACAGGAATCATTTCGTATTTCGATGTTATTGTTGACGGAAACGACGTTACCAATGCCAAACCGGATCCGGAAGTTTTCCTGAAAGCGGCTCAGTTATTAAACATTGATCCAAAAGATGCCATTGTATTCGAAGATTCTGTTGCAGGAATTCAGGCAGCAAACATTGGCGGAATGGTAAGTGTAGGAATTGGTGAGGAAACAATTTTACATGAAGCCCAATACATTTTTAAAGATTTTACGGTAATAGACGAAAGCTTTATCGACAAGTTAATTCATTAGAAAATGTGATAATTAGAGAATGCGTCAATTAGAAACGAGATAATTCACTACAACTGAATTATCCAATTGAAACAAACTCACAAACAGTTAAAAATCATCAATCAAAATAGTAAAACAATCAGCAATTAGAAATCGATCAAAAAAGTAATTATCTCATTACCTAATTGACACATTATCTAATTGCCCAATTATCTAATTAAAGAAAAAATGAATCAAGATTATATAAAACCAGACAACTGGTCCATCATAGAAGAAGGATTTGATGCCAGCAGCGTAAAGTCGTCTGAAAGTCTTTTCAGTATCGGGAACGGTGCTATGGGACAACGCGCCAATTTTGAAGAAACATACTCTGGAGAAACTTTTCAGGGAAGTTATATTGCCGGAATTTATTATCCGGACAAAACCAAAGTGGGATGGTGGAAAAACGGTTATCCAAAATATTTTGCAAAAGTATTAAACGCTCCAAACTGGATTGGAATTGACGTTGAAATCAACGAAGAAAATCTTGATTTAAATACGTGTACCGAGGTTAGAAACTTCCGCAGAGAATTGAATATGAAAGAAGGATGGTACAATCGTTCTTTTGAAGCTACGCTGAAAAACGGAACCGAAATTGCCGTAAACATTCGTCGTTTTCTTTCTTTGGATCTGGATGAAGCCGGAATTATCAAATTCGAAATTACGCCTTTAAACAAAGATGCAAAAATTGTTTATAAACCTTACGTAGATGCCGGAGTTACGAATGAAGATGCCAACTGGGAAGAAAAATTCTGGGAGCCTCTGGAAGTTAAAAAAGGTACAAACGAAGCTTTTGTAACGGCTCAAACGTTCAAAACGCATTTTAAAGTTACGACTTTCATGCAAAATACGATTTTGGCAAACAATGAAGACATTCATGTTTCGCCTTCTACAATCGATTCAACGGCAGATAAAGTTCAGTACACTTACGGAACTATTATTGCTAAAGGACAAACCTCAGCAATTCAGAAAATTGGTGGATATACCGTTTCTTTAAACCACGATAATACTTTGGCTGCAGCCGAAAAAACTATAAAAGCTGTCCTTAATTTAGGATACGATGCTTTACTTCAAAATCAAATTGATGCCTGGGCAAAAATCTGGGAAATGTCAGATATTACAATTGATGGCGATGTAAAAGCACAACAAGGAATTCGTTTTAATATCTTTCAGTTAAACCAAACTTATTTAGGAAAAGATTCTCGTTTGAATATTGGTCCAAAAGGTTTTACAGGAGAAAAATACGGCGGATCTACTTATTGGGATACTGAGGCGTATTGTATTCCGTTTTACATGGCGACAAAAGATCAGCAAGTTGCACGTAATTTATTGACGTATCGTTTCAATCAATTAGACAAAGCGATAGAAAATGCCAAAGACAATTTAGGTTTCAAAAATGGTGCAGCTTTGTATCCAATGGTTACGATGAATGGTGAAGAATGTCATAATGAATGGGAAATCACGCACGAAGAAATCCACAGAAATGGTGCGATTGCTTTTGCGATTTTCAACTACAACCGTTTCACCGGAGATTACTCTTATATTCCTGAAAAAGGATTAGAAGTTTTAATTGGAATTGCACGCTTCTGGCACCAAAGAGCTTCTTTCTCTAAAGAAAAAAATCAGTACGTAATTCTTGGCGTTACAGGTCCAAACGAATACGAAAACAACATCAATAATAATTTCTACACCAACTATATTGCAAAATGGTGTATTGATTATACTGAGGAACAAATTAAAAAAGTAGCTGCAGAATATCCTGCAGATCACAAACGCATTTTAGAAAAAGTAAATCTTGCTGAGGCTGAAATTCAGGAATGGAAAAAAGTAGCCAATAATATGTATTTCCCAAAATCTAAAGAATTGGGAGTTTATCTACAACAAGATGGTTTCTTAGACAAAGATCTGGTTCCGGTAAAAGATTTAGATAAATCTCAGCGTCCAATCAACCAAAAATGGTCTTGGGATCGTGTTTTACGTTCGCCTTATATCAAACAAGCCGATGTTTTACAGTGTTTTTATTTCTTTGAAGATCATTTTTGTAAAGAAGAACTAAAACGCAATTTCGAATTTTACGAATCCTTTACCGTTCACGAAAGTTCACTTTCGCCTTGTGTACACTCGATTCAGGCTGCCCATTTAGATAAAATGGATATGGCTTATACTTTCTACTTAAGAACTTCTCGTCTTGATCTTGATGATTATAACAAAGAAGTTGAAGAAGGTTGTCACATTACCTCAATGGCCGGAACATGGATGAGTATCGTAGAAGGTTTTGGTGGAATGAGAGTAAAAAATGATCAATTGCATTTTGCTCCAAAAATTCCAAAAGAATGGAAAGGGTATTCTTTTAAAATAAACTTTAGAAATCAAATTCTTAAAGTGTCTGTAAATCATGACGAAACCACTTTTACTGTAGATGGAGATCAAGATTTAACAATTGTGGTGAACGGAAATCCTGAAATTGCAAGTAAATTTGTACAAATTAATTAAATTACAATACTCTAAAAAATTAAAAACATGAAAAACTTATTTTTCGCAAGTTTAATCTTGTTTGCTTTTAGCTCCATTGCAGAAGCACAACAATTAAAATCACCCGAAGGCAAGTTCGTAATGGAATTTTCGCTTCAAAACGACGGAACTCCAACTTATAATCTGAAATACAAGAACAAAGAGGTTATCAAAACCAGTAAATTAGGTCTTGAACTAAAAGATGATAAAAAATCTTTATTGAATGATTTTACAGTTGTTGATTCTAAAACTTCCACTTTTGATGAAACCTGGAAACCAGTTTGGGGCGAAGTAGACAAAATTAGAAATCATTATAATGAATTGGCTGTAACTTTAAATCAAAAAGGAACCGACAGACAAATCGTAATTCGTTTCCGTTTGTTCGATGACGGACTTGGATTTAGATATGAATTTCCAACTCAAAAAAACCTTACCTATTTCATCATCAAAGAAGAAAGATCTCAATTTGCTATGGCGGGCGACCACACAGCTTTTTGGATTCCGGGAGATTATGATACTCAGGAATACGATTATACAAAATCTAAATTGTCTGAAATCAGAGGTTTATCTGAAAAAGCATTTACAGCAAATGTTTCGCAAAAATCTTTTTCTCCAACAGGAGTTCAGACGGCTTTAATGTTAAAAACAAATGACGGTTTATACATCAACTTGCACGAAGCAGCTTTGATCAACTATTCTTGTATGCACCTGAATCTTGATGATAAAACCATGACTTTTACTTCTTGGTTAACACCGGATGCAAAAGGCGACAAAGGATACATGCAAGCACCAAGTCACTCGCCTTGGAGAACGATTATGGTAAGTGATGACGCAAGAGAAATCTTAGCTTCAAAAATGACTTATAACTTAAATGATCCATCAAAAATTGAGAATACGTCTTGGATTAAACCCGTAAAATACATTGGTGTTTGGTGGGAAATGATTACAGGAAAAAGCTCTTGGTCATACACAAACGATTTTCCAACAGTACAATTGGGAGTTTCTGATTTCTCTAAAGCAAAACCAAACGGTACTCACGGAGCAAATAATGCCAACGTAAAAAAATACATTGATTTTGCTGCTGCAAATGGTTTCGATGCCGTTTTGGTCGAAGGATGGAACGAAGGTTGGGAAGACTGGTTTGGTCACTCAAAAGATTATGTGTTTGATTTCGTAACGCCTTATCCTGATTTTGATGTAAAAGGTTTACACGAATATGCAAAATCTAAAGGTGTAAAAATGATCATGCACCACGAAACTTCAGGTTCTGTTCGTAACTACGAGCGTCACATCGATGCAGCTTATAAATTCATGAACGACAACGGATATGATGCTGTAAAAAGCGGTTATGTTGGAGATATTTTACCTCGCGGTGAAAACCATTACAATCAATGGATTGTAAATCACTATCAATACGCAATCGAAAAAGCAGCTGACTATAAAATTATGGTAAATGCTCACGAAGCAGTTCGCCCTACAGGAATTGCGAGAACATATCCTAACTTAATTGGAAACGAGTCTGCAAGAGGAACAGAATACCAAGCTTTTGGAGGTTCTAAACCAAATCACGTTACCGTTTTACCTTTTACCCGTTTAATTGGCGGACCAATGGATTATACTCCTGGAATCTTCGAAATGGATATCAGTAAAATGAATCCTGATAACAAATCTCATGTAAACAGTACCATTGCAAACCAATTAGCTTTATACGTTACCATGTACAGCCCATTGCAAATGGCGGCAGATACTCCTGAGAACTACAACCGTTTTCCGGATGCATTCCAATTTATTAAAGATGTTGCTGTAGATTGGTCAGAAAGTAAATATATCGAGGCTGAGCCAGGAGACTTTATCACTGTTGCCCGTAAAGCAAAAGGAACAAACAACTGGTTCGTAGGAAACGTAAACGGAGAAACTGCCCGTACATCAAACATCGATTTCAGTTTCCTTGAAAAAGGTAAAAAATATACGGCTACAATTTATGCTGATACAAAAGATGCGCATTACAAAACAAATCCGCAAGCTTATACCATCAAGAAAATTGCTGTAACAAACAAATCAAAATTATCGCAGTTATCTGCTCCAGGCGGAGGTTATGCTATTAGCATTATCGAAACCAAATAATTTTTTAAAGACAAGTAATTTTACTGAGAATTACTTGTCTTTTTTTTAAGATTAAATAATACCTAAAAGATCTTCGAGACCTGTTAGGAAACCTTACAATATCCTAACAGCTTTTTTAAACCTGTTAGGTATTTAATACACATTAGATTATGAACATCCAAAAAACAAGAATCCAAACAACTCATTTTCTCTATAAAATAATACTATTTGTTTTATTGTTTTCCGCTTCCGCGAAAGCGCAAATCCAGAAAGTAGAGCCGCCATTTTGGTACGCCGGAATGAAAAATCCGGAACTACAAATCATGTTCTACGGAAAAAACATTGCACAATATGAAGCTTCGGTTTCAAACAATGTGGTGATTAAAAATGTAGAGAAAACAGAAAATCCAAACTACCTTTTTGTAACGATTGATACTCAAAACTTAAAAGCTTCTGAATTGGTTTTCTCTTTCAAAACCAAAAACAAAGTTGCTTTTACGCAGAAATATTCGCTTAAAGAAAGAAGAGCAAATTCAGCAAACAGAAAAAGTTACGATGCATCGGATATGATGTATTTGATTATGCCGGATCGTTTTGCTAATGGAAATCCGAAAAACGACAGCAATGCTGCTTTAACAGAAAAAGGAAATCGTCAGGATCCAAGCGGTCGTCACGGCGGAGATATCGAAGGAATTATCAAAAACTTAGATTATATTTCTTCTCTTGGTGCAACCACAATCTGGAATACGCCTTTATGCGAAGACAACGACAAACAACATTCGTATCATACTTACGGACAATCTGATGTTTACAAAATAGATCCTCGTTACGGAACCAATGAAGATTATGTTCGTTTGGCTGCCGAAATGCACAAAAAAGACATGAAACTGGTTATGGATTATGTGACCAATCACTGGGGAATCACACATTGGATGATCAAAGATATGCCAACTAAAACCTGGTTCAATCAATTCGAAACTTTCACACAAACACATCACCGTCGTGAAGTTATTACTGATATTCACGCTTCAAAAGTAGATCAGGAAGTTTGTGTCGATGGATGGTTTGTTCCTTCTATGCCGGATTTAAACCTAAGAAATCCTTTAGTTGCAAAATACTTAACGCAAAATGCTATCTGGTGGATTGAATATGCAGATCTTGACGGATTTAGAGTAGATACTTATAATTATTCTGATCAAACTGCTATGGCAAATTGGGCAAAATCAATTACAAATGAATACCCAAACTTTAATATTGTGGGTGAGATCTGGATGCACAATCAGGCGAATTTAGCGTATTGGCAAAAAGACAGTAAAATTGGCGCGATTGAAAATTATAATTCGAATTTACCAAGTGTAATGGATTTTACACTTCAAAGTCAGGTTACATCTGCTTTCAGCGAAGATCAACCAAGCTGGGACAACGGAATGATTAAATTCTACAACAACTTTGCAATGGATTTTTTATATCCAAACCCAAATAACATTTTGGTTTTTGCCGAAAATCATGATACAGATCGTATGAATGAGAAGCTTAAATACGATTTTCCAAAATACAAACTGGCCATGACTTTATTGGCAACAGTTCGTGGAATTCCGCAATTGTATTACGGTTCAGAAATTGGAATGGGCGGCGACAAAGGCAAAGGTGGCGACGCAGACATTCGTCAGGATTTTCCTGGTGGATGGGCTGGTGATAAAAACAACGCGTTTACCGCAACAGGAAGAACCGCTGATCAGGCCAAATACTTTGATTTTACCTCTAAATTATTCAATTGGAGAAAATCGAATGAGGCCGTTCATTTCGGAAAAATGACACACTATATTCCGGAAAATAACACGTATGTTTATTTTAGATATACCGATGCTAAAACAGTAATGGTCGTTTTCAATAACAACGCTACAGCGCAAACCATCAAAACAAATCGTTTTAAAGAAAACATCAAAAACTTTAAATCCGGTAAAGATGTTCTAACCGGAAAAACATTCGATTTAGCTTCTGAAATTAGTTTAGAACCAAAATCAGCTGTTGTTTTAGAATTGGAGTAAAGCTATTGCAAGCAAAGTTTTTTAGCCACAAATTAAAAGATTAAAATGATTTTTTTAAATCTGTGTTAATCATTTAATCTGTGGCTATTATTTTTTTTCCGCCATGAATTCACGAATTTTATTAAACAATAATTCGTGAATTCGTGGCGTTTTTTTTTACCTAATAGCTATATTTAAATGATTTGTCATTTATTTTGATCTAAATCGAAAGAATAAAAATCTATGTTTCTATGTGTTTAAAAAATTACACACAGGATTCACAACACTATAAAGTTTTTTTAGCCACAGATTAAAAGATTAAAATGATTTTTTTAAATCTGTGTTAATCATTTAATCTGTGGCTATTATTTTTTTTTCGCCACGAGTTCACGAATTTTATTAAACAATAATTCGTGAACTCGTGGCGTTTTTTTTACCTAATAGCTATGTTTAAATGATTTGTCATTTATTTTGATCTAAATCGAAAGAATAAAAACCTATGTTTCTATGTGTTAAAAAATTACACACAGGATTTGCAAAACTATAATTCGTGCATTCGTGGCGAAATTTCCTCCTACAAATTACAAATACATGTTAAATTTGAAATAATTAAGAATATAAACTTTCCTTTTTTTATCTTTAATATTCTGACTTAAATCAGTTGCAATGGATAATGACAATACTTTGAAAGTTCCTTTCGTTTGGGAAGGAGCAAATGTTTACTTTTTACTTACCGATCGTTTTTATAACGGAGATACTTCAAACGATTTAAACTTTAACCGAACCAAAACTCCCGGAAAATTACGCGGTTTTGAAGGTGGAGATCTTATCGGA
This sequence comes from Flavobacterium sp. C3NV, assembly GCF_046825355.2. NCBI lineage: Bacteria > Pseudomonadati > Bacteroidota > Flavobacteriia > Flavobacteriales > Flavobacteriaceae > Flavobacterium > Flavobacterium sp. C3NV. The sequence goes on from NZ_JBKQBJ020000021.1 coordinate 51,634, forward strand.
ATTATCAAAAAAATAGACGAAGGTTACTTTAATGAATTAGGAATAAATGTTATTTGGCTTACGCCAATTGTAGAGCAAATTCACGATGGCGTCGACGAAGGAACCGGACTTAGTTATGGCTATCACGGTTATTGGGCAAGAGACTGGACGTCTTTAGATCCTAACTTTGGCACAAAAGAAGATCTTGCCAATTTAGTCAAAAAAGCACACGAAAAAGGCATCAGAATCATGCTTGACGGTGTTATCAATCATACCGGACCAGTTACTCCCGAAGATCCTATGTGGCCCGAAGACTGGGTAAGAACCGGAGTTGTTTGTGATTACAAATCATTCGAAAATACTACAATGTGTACCTTAGTAGATAATCTGCCGGATGTGAGAACCGAAAGTGATCAGGAAGTACCAATACCCTTTTTTTTAATCGAAAAATGGAACAAGGAAGGCCGCTATGAAAAAGAAATTGCTTCAATAAATGAATTTTTCAGAAGAACCGGCTATCCCAGAACGCCCAAATATTACATCATAAAATGGTTAACTGATTATATTCTGGAATTTGGAATTGACGGTTACAGATGTGATACTGTAAAACATACTGAAGAAATTGTTTGGCTCGATTTTAAAAAAGAATGCGATTATGCTTTTGAAACCTGGAAAAAACACCATCCCTTACAGGTTTTAGATCAAACCCCATTTTACACTATTGCAGAAGTTTACGGTTATGAAATCAGCAGTGGACAAGATTATGATTTTGGAGATCGAAAAGTAAATTATTTTGAACATGGTTTCAACAGCATGATCAATTTTGAATTTAAACTGGATGCTCAAAACGATTATGAAGCCATATTTTCGAAATATTCAGCCAAACTTCAAAATGAATTAAAAGGTTATAGCGTTCTTAATTATGTATCGTCGCACGATGATCCCGATCCTTTTGATGCGCATCGTAACCGAACTTTCGAATCCGGAACCAAATTGTTGCTTTCTCCCGGAATGTCCCAGGTGTATTATGGTGACGAATCTGGTCGTGCTCTAATTATAGAAGGTACACAAGGCGATGCTACTTTACGATCTTTCATGAATTGGGATGATATTCAAAACAATCCTGAAACACAAAGAATACTCTGGCATTGGCAGAAACTAGGGCAATTTCGAAGAAATCATCCCGCAGTTGGTGCAGGAATACACAACATGATTTCAGCAAAACCATATATTTTCTCCAGAAGTTATACAAATGGAAATTATACCGATCAGGTTGTAATTGGTTTAGATCTTGGCGTTGGTCTAAAAGAACTTCCCGTAGCATCTATTTTTCAGGATGGAACCAAATTAAGAGATACTTTTTCTGGTGAAGAAACAGAAGTTCAGGACGGAAAAGCATTTGTACATTCTGAATTTGGACTTGTTTTATTGGAACTTGCTTAACCGCAACGAACGCTAAGACATTCGCAAAGGTCGCAAGGTTTTTTAGCCACAGATTAAAACGATTAAAATGATTTTAAAAATCTGCGCTAATCTTTTTAATCTGTGGCTAACTTTTTTTCTAATCCTTGCGACCTTTGCGTAAAACTTTGCGACCTTTGCGGTTAAACGGTTAAACTCTCCATACATGCTAAAAATAGCTCATCGCGGTGCCAAAGGATACGAATCTGAGAATACGCTAAAGTCTTTTCAAAAAGCATTAGACCTAAATGCTGACGGAATCGAACTCGATGTTCACCTTAGTTCTGACGGACATATTATAGTCATTCACGACGAAACAATCGACAGAACAACGAACGGCAAAGGTTTGGTAAACAGTTTTTCTTTAGCTGAATTAAAGACGTTTTTAATTGACGGAGAATATCAAATACCAACTTTAAACGAAGTATTTGATTTGGTAAACAAAAAATGCCTTATCAATATCGAATTAAAAGGTTTAGGAACTGCTGATAAAGTTGTTGCCTTAATCGAAGAATATATTGCTGATAAAAACTGGAATTACGGCCATTTCATCGTTTCGAGTTTTGAATGGAATATGCTACAAGAAACATCAAATCTAAATTCAAATATTGCAATTGGAGTTTTAACCGAAGAAGATATAGATAAAGCTTTGGCTTTCGCCGAATTAATACAAGCAGAAGCCATTAATCCCGATTATCAGTTATTGAATGCTGAAAACGTAAAACAAATACAAGAAAAGGGATTTCTGGTTTTGCCCTGGACAGTTGACAAAGAAGAAGACATTCAAAGAATAAAAAGCTATAATGTAGACGGAATCATCAGTGATTTTCCAGACAAACTATAAAGTAAAAAAAATTAGCCACAGATTAAAAGATTTACACAGATTTTAAAATCCTTTTAATCTGTGAAATCTGTGGCAAAAAAGAAAAAACCACAACATTTAAAATTTGTGCGAATTCGTGCAATTCGTGGCAAAAAAATCAGCGGCAAAAAAATAAAATATGATCAAAAATTTCGACATAATCATTGTTGGCGGAGGCGCTGCAGGATTTTTTACAGCGATTAATATTGCAGAGAAAAATCCGAAACTGAAAATTGCCATTTTAGAAAGAGGAAAAGAAGTACTTTCTAAAGTCCGTGTTTCCGGCGGTGGAAGATGTAATGTAACCCACGCTTGTTTTGAACCGAATGAACTGGTCAAATTTTATCCGCGTGGAGAGAAAGAACTTCGTGGACCTTTTCATCAGTTTTGTTCCGGAGATACTATCGAATGGTTCGAAAAACATGGAGTAGAACTTAAAATCGAAGATGATGGAAGAATGTTTCCAGTCTCAAATTCCTCTCAAACGATTATCGATTGTTTCTTAGAAGCAACCGGAAAACTAGGCATTAAAGTATTAACCGGACAAAGTGTACAATCGATTTTTAAAGCCGAAAATCATTGGAAAATTGATACTCAGGATGAAAATTACGCTACCGAAAAATTAGTTCTGGCAACAGGAAGTAATCCTAAAATTTGGGAAATGTTACAAACACAAGGACACGCCATTGTGAGCCCTGTCCCTTCCCTATTTACATTTAACATAAAAGATTCAAGAATAAAAGAATTACCAGGCGTTGCGGCACAAGTTACCGTAAATGTAAAAGATACCAAACTTGAATCGACCGGACCTTTGCTGATCACGCATTGGGGAATGAGCGGCCCTGCAATTTTAAAACTTTCGGCTTGGGGAGCTCGTACTTTATTCGATAAAAATTATCAGTTTACAATCTATGTCAATTGGTTAAATGATGTTGATACCGATGATGCCGAGAAAATTCTGAAAGACCTAAAACAGGAACATGCTAAAAAAGCCGTTTCGAAAAAATCACCTTTCGAATTTCCGAATCGTTTGTGGGAAAGTCTGGTTTTAGCGTCAGGAATCGAAGCGGAAACCAAATGGGCCGATTTATCTAAAATTCAATTGCAAAATTTAACTTCTCAACTTACAAAAGCCGAATTTAAAGTAAACGGAAAAAGTACTTTCAAAGAAGAATTTGTAACTGCAGGCGGAATCGATTTAAAAGAAATCAATTTTAAAACCATGGAAAGCAAATTGCATCAAAACCTTTATTTTGCCGGAGAAATCGTTAATATCGATGCCATAACGGGAGGTTTCAATTTCCAAAATGCCTGGACAAGCGGGTTTATTTTAGCAAACAATATATAATACAATGAAATTTAAAGGAATTATTTTTGATTTAGACGGAACGTTAGTAAACTCATTAGAAGACATTTCAGATGCAATGAATACCGTTCTTACAGGTTTAAATTATCCCACTCATACTTACGAAACTTATCAATATTTTATTGGAAGCGGCTTACGAAATTTGGTTAGCAAAGCACTTCCCGCAACAAATAATTCAGACGAACAAATCGAAATCTGTTTTGATTGCATGATCAATGAATACCGTGAGGTTTGTACATTCAAGACAAAACCCTACGAAGGCATTCTTGAATTATTAGATCAGTTAGTCTCACAAAACATTAAACTAGCTGTATTTTCAAACAAAGCCGATGAATTGACCAAAAAAATAGCATCAGAAATATTCCCTGATTATTTTGAAGCTGCAATTGGTTTGAGTACCGAAGAACTTAAAAAACCGAATCCGTTTGAAGCTTTAGAAATCAGTAAAAAATGGAATTTTAAACCCGAAGAAATCATTTTCATAGGAGATTCTGATATTGATATGCAGACGGCCCTAAATGCAAATATGTTTCCTGTTGGGGTTTCCTGGGGTTATCGAACAAAAGACGAGTTGATAGCAAGCGGAGCGAAATTGGTAATCAATAATCCTTCAGAATTAATTGAAATTTTATAAAAAGTATCTGGTTTCAGTTACAGTTTTCACACTGAGACTGAGACTGAGACTGCAAACTATAAAAACCCGAATTAACAAGAATTTACAGATTCGATAAGTTTTCGTTAAGACAATTCTAATAATTTTACGCTCAGCTAAATACCATTAGATGAAAGTAAAATTACTCACTACAATTTCTTTTTTAACCTATCAGTTTTCTATTTCTCAAACAGAAAAACTATTAAAGGGCAAAGTTTTATCTGAAACGTTTGCGCTTAAAAATGTAGAAGTAATCAATAAAACGTCTAAAACAAGCACCACCACTAATGAATTGGGAGAATTCTCCATTTTAGTTAATGCTAAAGACAGTTTGATATTTTTCTCGAAAGATTATTTCTTCAAAAGAATAAAACTTACTCAAACAGACCTCAATAAAAATGATCTTGTAGTAAATATGATTTTAAAACCCGAAGAATTAGAAGAAGTTGTAATTACAAATATCAAATTCCCCCATGTTGGTGCCGCGGGTATAGGTTCTACTGTATTCCCTTCTTCTTCTTTGCATAAATATACTGGAGTTTACGACGGAAGTATTGTAAATGGTATGAATTTTATTGCAGTAGGCGGCTTTATTGCTGATTTATTTAAAAAAGAAAAAGATACACCCAAAAAAAAAGTTTCTAAAGTTGATTTTAAAAAATTAGCAGCTTCAATTCCAGAAGATTTTTTTACTAAAGATTTAAAACTTAAACCAGAAGAAAAACAATTATTTATAGAACTATGCGATGCTGATCCTAAATCGAAAATGATTTTAGATCACAACAATATCCTAACAACAATGGATTTTTTATATGCTAAAAACATAGAATTCCAGAAACTGAAAACGGAACTTAAAAATTAAAAAAGATTAAAAAAACTTTTCAAATGAAAGTAAAATTACTCACCACAATTTCTTTTTTAACGTACCAGCTTTCTATTTCTCAAACAGAAAAACTGCTTTATGGAAAAGTTATTTCTAACAATTATCCGCTTAATAAAGTTGAGGTTATCAACAAAACAACTAAAACAAGCACGAGAACTAATGAATTGGGAGAGTTTTCTATTTTAGCAAAAGAGCAGGACAGTCTATTGTTTTTTTCAAAGGATTATTTATTTACAAGATTGAAGCTAACTTTGAAAGATCTGGAAAAAAGCTATCTCATTGTTGAGATGACTCAAAAAGCCGAGGAATTGGAGAATGTTGTAGTTTCCAGATCTGTTTTTAAAAAAACTGAAATTAAAAAAATCGCCAATGATAGAGAAGAAATAAATAAAATCAAAATTCGCAAGCAATTTGATGATGTTACTAATAAGGTTACTGTTTATGATGGTAAAATTAAAAATGCTATAAATATTATTTACCCTATTTTTGACAAACCGAAGAAAAAGATTGAGCCACGTGACGATCATTTTAAGAAACTTGCCATCGCTTCTTGTCCTCCAGATTTTTTTATCAAAAATTTAAAAATAAACCCCGAAGAAAAAGAAATTTTCTTAAACTTTTGTAATGCCGATCCAAAATCTAAAACATTTTTAGAAAAATCAAATGATTTGGAATTGATAGACTTTCTATATGCTAAAAATGAAGAGTTTAAAAAGTTAAATACAGGATTTAAAAACTAAAATTCATTCATGAAAGTAAAATTGCTCACTATAATTTCTTTTTTAACGTATCAGCTTTCTATTTCTCAAACAGAAAAGTTAATCCAGGGAAAGGTATTATCTAATAATTTCCCTCTCAAAAAAGTAGAAGTTATCAACAAAACAGCCAAAACCAGTACAACAACCGATTATTTAGGAGACTTTTCAATTTTGGTTAGACCTAAGGATAGCTTGCTTTTCTTTCATAAAAATCACTTTTTTACAAGATTAAAAATATCCCAGGACAACATTGATAAAAATAATATTATTGTCAACATGATTCCAAGACCTGAAGAATTAGATGAAGTTATAGTAACCAACATGAAACTTGAGCCATTTAAAATTTCCCAACAAGATCTTGATAAAGTAAAATTCGAAAAAGATGCCGCATCATTACAAAAATACACGGGTGTTTACGACGGAACTATTCCAAATGGGATGGACTTTTCCCGAATGGGAAAAGGAGTTTTTAATCTATTTAAAAATGATAAGAAAGAAGAACTCAAGAAAAAAACTGAGGATAGTAGCTTTAAGAAACTCGTAGCGGCCTCTATTCCTTACTCTTTCTTTACTAACGATTTAAAATTAAAACCCGAAGAAAAAGATCTTTTTATTGATTTCTGCGACGCCGACCCAAGATCTAAAAATCTAATAGAAAACAATAATATTTTAACTACAATGGACTTTTTGTATGCTAAAAATGAAATGTTTAAGAAAGTAAAAGCAGAAACTAAAAATTAAATTTTTTATCTGTTCAACCACCAAATACTAGCATTCAAAATCCCGGCAAAAGCAACCCAAGCCATATAGGGAATTAGTAAATAACCTGCAGTTTTGTTGATTTTGGTAAACTTTAAATACGTTTCGTAAATCATTAACCATAATAATGCCATTTCGATCAAAGCCAACATGGGATTTTTTAACCCGAAAAATATATACGACCAAATAGCATTCAATGTCAATTGAATCAAAAAGAAACCTAAGGCAACTTTTACTTCCTGGTTTTGTTCCTTTATTTTATCCCAAACCAATCCTGCTGCGACTGCCATTAAAATATAAAGCAATGTCCAAACCGGCATAAAAATCCAATTTGGCGGATTAAAACTTGGTTTTATAATTGTTGGATACCACGTTTCAACACTTGGCCTGGTCACTATGCTTGCAGAATACCCAACCATTAAACAAATTATTAATGCTACGACGATTTTGGTGATCTTGTTTAATTTCATTCTATTCAAATTTTAGTCAAAAATAGTTAAAAAGAAAGTTTAAACCATATAAGTTCATTTTAATCAAAGCCAAACTTATAATTTCTTATATAACTTATATGGTAAAAATATTTAAAAACTATCTTTGCCAAAATTTTATATTTCATGGTTACAGCAACTGATTTTATTCCTAAAAAATATACTTCGACGATCGAAAACGGAAGTTTTGAATGGAGCGCTCCCAGCAATATTGCATTAGTAAAATATTGGGGAAAAAAAGAGAATCAAATTCCGGCAAATCCATCTGTAAGTTTTACGCTTAATAATTGTAAGACGATTACTAAAGTGGGATTTGAAAGAAGAGATGCTTCTCCCGAAGCTTCGGGATCGCTCAGCACGACAAACAATTTTTCATTTGATTTACTTTTTGAAGGAAAGCCAAAAGAAGATTTCAAACCTAAAATTCAGAAGTTTTTAGAACGAATTGAAGTGTATTTACCTTTTTTGAAAGACTATCATTTTACGATTGATACTCAAAATACGTTTCCGCACAGTTCGGGAATTGCTTCTTCGGCATCTGGAATGGCAGCTTTGGCAATGAATTTTATGAGCTTAGAAAAAGTTTTGAATCCTGAAATGACCGATGAATACTTTTTTCAAAAAGCATCATTTTTATCCCGTTTAGGTTCCGGAAGTGCTTGCCGAAGTGTAAAAGGAAATGTTGTTGCATGGGGAAATCAGGCGAATATTGAAGGAAGTTCTGATTTATACGGAGTTGAATTTCCGTATACTATTCATGAAAATTTTAAGAACTATCAGGACACTATTTTATTGGTTGATAAAGGCGAAAAACAAGTTTCGAGTACTGTAGGACATGATTTAATGCACAATCATCCTTATGCCGAAAGACGTTTTGCGCAGGCACATGAAAATCTGGATCAATTAATTGCCATTTTTGAAAGTGGAAATTTAGATGAGTTTATCAAAGTGGTCGAAAGTGAAGCCCTGACTTTGCATGCTATGATGATGACATCGATGCCGTATTTTATTTTGATGAAACCAAACACTTTGCAGATCATAAATGCGATTTGGAAATTCAGAAATGAAACCCAAATTCCGGTTTGTTTTACACTTGATGCCGGTGCAAATGTACATGTCCTTTATCCCGAAAACGTTAGCGAGAAAGTATTACAATTTATTAAGGACGAATTAGTTGTATTTTGTCAGAATCGTCAGTACATTTGCGACCAAATTGGAGAAGGTGCAATTGCATTATAATTTTACGTATCTTTAGTTAAAATTTTTAGGTTATGGACATTCAATTAGAGAAACTTGATGCAATAAATATGTTGAAAGAGACTAATGATCCTTCAATCATCATGGCTGTTGCAAAATTGCTAAGAAAAGAGAAAAAAGATTGGTGGGACGATTTGACTGAAGCCCAGAAAGAAGATGTTGCTCAAAGCGAATTAGAATTTGAAAGAGGAGAATTTAAAAGCTTTGAAGAGGTGATGCAAAAATACAGATAGTGAATCTTAAAGTAAATATTTCAAAAAAGGCTGAAGAAAATTTAGATGATGTTTTAAATTTTATTGAAGCCAGATGGTCGAAAAAATCTAAAGAAATGTTTCTATTGAAATTAAAAAAAGCAATTTCAATAATAAGTATGAATCCTGAAATTTTTCCTAAATCATCAGTAAATAAAAAATATCGAAAATGTGTTGTAACAAAACAATCGAGTCTCTTGTATAGTTTTGGTTCAAATGAAATTAGAATTCATACCATTTTTGACACACGACAAGACCCAAATAAAATAAAGAAAGACATAAAATAAACATGAAAGGACCATTATTTTACTCAAAAATATTACTCTTTGGAGAATACGGAATCATCCGCGACTCTAAAGGACTTTCTATTCCTTATAATTTTTACAATGGTGCATTGAAGAAAATCGAAGATCCTTCGGCAGAAGCAATCGCATCAAATGCAAGTTTACAACGTTTTGCAACTTATCTTGAAACTTTACAAACAGAACAACCGGAATTGGTTGCTTTTGATTTGGTAAGTTTAAAAAATGATGTCGAAACCGGAATGTATTTTGACTCAAGTATTCCTCAAGGATACGGAGTTGGTAGCAGCGGTGCTCTTGTTGCTGCTATTTACGATAAATATGCTACACACAAAATAACAGTTTTAGAGAATTTAACTCGCGAAAAACTGTTACAACTAAAAAATATTTTTGCTCAAATGGAGAGTTTTTTCCACGGAAAAAGTTCTGGTTTAGATCCTTTAAACAGTTATTTGAGTATTCCGATTTTAATTAATTCTAAAGATAATATTGAAGCAACCGGTATTCCGACTCAAAGTTTTGACGGAAAAGGCGCTGTCTTTTTATTAGATTCTGGAATTGTAGGCGAAACGGCTCCTATGGTCAACATTTTTATGGAAAACCTGAAAGACAAAGGTTTCCGTGCAATGCTTAAAAACCAATTTGTAAAATATACTGATGCTTGCGTAGAAAACTTTTTGCATGGCGACATGAAATCGTTGTTTACCAATACTAAAAAGCTATCAAAAGTCGTTTTAAACAACTTTAAACCAATGATCCCGGAACAATTTCACGGAATCTGGCAAAACGGAATCGACACAAACGATTATTACCTAAAACTTTGTGGTTCTGGCGGAGGTGGTTATATTCTTGGTTTTACTGAAGATTTAGAACGTGCTAAAGTATCTTTAAAAGATTATAAATTAGAAGTTGTTTACCAATTCTAAATTTAAACTTCTTTAAAAAAATCCGGCTTATTGAATATCCTTTTCTAGAAATCATCACCCTAAAAGTTATTTAATATGAAAAGCATTTTAAAGATTATCAAAGCAACTTTTTTGGGCGGAATTCTGTTTTTAGCACCCATTGTTTTGTTATTGATTATTCTGGAAAAAGGATATCATATCATTCAGAAAATTACGCTTCCGATAATAAGTCATTTCCCGAAAGTGAAGATTTTAGGATTGGCAATTGAGGAGATTGTAGCCATAATAATCATTTTCGTTATTTGTATTACTGCTGGTCTAATTGCCAGAACAGCTTATGCAAAGAAATTGATTCAGAAACTGGAAAACGGAATTTTGAGTTTCATTCCCGGTTATTCGTTCATAAAAAAAACGAACGAAAATATTATGGGTATGGAATCTAATGAAAACTTGAAAGTCGTTCTGGTTCCAACAGATGCAGGAACGCAATTTGCTTTTTTGATAGAGCAAATAAACGATAACAATTTTGCAGTCTTTGTTCCCGCTGCACCAAACCCATGGAGCGGCTCTGTTTGTTTTGTAGAAAAAAAAGACATCAAAGAAGTTAACATTTCTCAAAAAGAAGCCTTAGCTTGCATTCGGAAATTAGGTTTTGGTTCGAAAGCACTGTTAAAGGATAAACTTTAATATTTTTAAACTACCTTCTTTAAATTAAAACAAGCCTTAAATTAAAATCACAAACTAACTTTAAAAAATGTTAAGCAGACAGCATAAACTTTTGGTAATGAAAATTGTTAGTTTGTTCTCAGTAGTGAGAGGTTATAACATTCCTATTATTGTTTTAGCACAATATTTATCTGCAATTTTTATATTGGCTCCAGAGAAAAGAGCACTCGATATTTTACTTGATTTCAACTTATTTTTGATTGTTTTTGCTTCGGCAATTACAATTGCTTCGGGATATATTATTAATAATTTCTATGATAGTCAGAAGGATTTAATTAATCGCCCAAACAAATCGATGCTGGATCGATTGGTGAGTCAGAAGACTAAGCTTTCGGTTTATTTTACGCTTAATTTTATTGCGGTTTTGATGGCTTTAATTGTTTCCTGGCGTGCCTTTTTGTTCTTTTCGGCATATATTTTCCTGATTTGGTTTTACTCTCATAAAATAAAAAAATATCCAATTGTTGGTAATTTGACAGCGGCATTTTTGGCTGTTCTGCCTTTTTTTGCCATTCTGTTATATTTCTACAATAAGGTTTCGTTTGAAGAAATCGAAGATCACATGAGCCATTTTATGGTGATTTCGGCACATGCGGTTTTCTTATTTTTATTATTGCTTATTCGCGAAATGATAAAAGATCTGGAGAATCTAAAAGGTGATTTGGTAAACAATTACAGAACCATTCCGATCATTTATAACGAAACGGTTTCTAAACAAATTATTACATCTCTAACATTTCTAACGGTGATTCCGGTATATATCCTGATCAACATTTATGATGTGGGCTATATGGATATTTACTTTTATATCTGTTTTGCTGTTTTATTATTTTTCCTGATTTATTTATGGAAATCGAATTCGAAAGGACAATTTCTGCTTTTGCATAATGTATTGAAATTCCTGATTGTTTCTGGGGTTTGCTGTATTGTTTTGATTAACCCTAGTGTTTTATGGCATGGAAAGAACCTGCTTTTACATCCTTAGAGTGATAGCCCACAGATTGTACGGATTTGACCGGTTTACACTGATTTTTTGTTTAAAGAATTATACCACAGAGATACACAAAGATTCACTGAGTTTTTTCTAAATCTTTGTGTATCTCTGTGTTTAAACTTTGTGCATCTCTGTGGTAAAACCCTCCTCTCAAAATGCCTAAAAAAAGCCAATTGTCTGAAAATAGCCCCGATTGCAGTGGAAATCCTTTTATTTTTTTTCTTTAAAAAAATAAAAGATTGAAACGAAAAGCGGGACAATATGCCTGAAAAAAAGCCAATTGTACTGCTCCTGCAACCCTAAAAAATAATAGCTATTAATCTAAGAACAATGAACTTAGGATTATTTAGCAAGAATAAACTATCTTTGCACAAATTACAGAATTTATGAACAATAAGGAAGGCAATAATAAAAGAGGTGGTTCTAGGCCAAATAGCTCTAGACCAAACTCTAACAAGCCAAAACCTCCTATGGCGAAGCGCGCCCAAGGGCCAAAAAAAGTGAAACCTGCTGTTAAGGCTGCCGAAGAAGAAAAGGCTGAAAAAATCAAAAAACAGAATCAGGCTCCAAAAAGACAAAAAGCTGCAGACGAAATTCGTTTGAACAAATACATCTCTAATTCTGGTGTTTGTTCGCGTCGTGATGCTGATATATACATTCAGTCCGGGAACGTAAAAGTAAATGGCGTACCGGTTACTGAAATGGGTTATTTAGTAAAATTGAATGATGTTATTAATTTTGATGGTGCCATTTTGACTCCTGAAAAGAAAGAATACATCTTGTTGAACAAACCTAAAAACTTTACAACTGCTCTTGACGAAGGTCAGGAATACCGTAACGTTCTGGAACTTGTTCGTGGTTCTACAACTGCAAAAATTGCTCCGATTGGAAGAATGGACAAAAACACAACGGGTTTATTGTTGTTTACTAATGATACAGACATGATTCGTAAATTTACTTTACCGAGTCAGAAATCGTCTAAAATTTATCAGGTTTCTCTAGATAAAAACTTGAAATTCGAGGATTTAGAAAAAATAAGCAAAGGCTTGGTTCTTGACGGGCACAGAGTGTTTGTTGAAGAAGTAAGTTATATCGAGAAAGAAGCAAAAAGCGAAGTAGGTCTTAAGCTGCGCTCATCAAATGTAAAAGTGGTTCGCGCTATATTCGAACACTTTGAATATGATGTTTTACGTATAGATCGTGTATCGTTTGCTGGTTTGACCAAAAAGAATTTACCTAGAGGTAACTGGCGTTTTTTGACAGATCAAGAAATTATCAATTTGAAAAACGTTTAAGAAACATTTCAAAAATTGATTTGAATATAAATCCTGTTTTACTTTGTAAGACGGGATTTTTTTTATTCTAGAAACTGAAAAAGTTATGTCCGAAAAGGGTAAAAATAGATCTTCCGATGGATTGGTTTTTTTCTTCGACTGATTCGTAACAGGAGAAACCAAGGATAATTTTGATTCCGGGAGGAATGCTGTTTAAGATATCTCTTTTTTGATCGTCCAGAAGTAATTTTAGACTGTCTAACAATTGAAGATTGTTTTTAAGATATGAAGCAACTAATAAGGCTGAAAAGTTTAGAATCTCTCTGGCTGTTTCGCTTTTGATGCCAACTTCGTTAGAAATCATTTCAGAAATTCTTCCTTTTTTATTGTTGAAAATTTCTTTCAGTAAATCGTTTCCTTCTAAGCGATAACAATCATCTACTGATAAAATGCGTCCTGATGCAAAATCGACTTCCTGATAAAAGGTTGAATCTTCCTGTATTTGCGAGACGACTCCCTGACAAAAATCCGATTCCTCGGCCCTATTGTACAAACCCATTAAAACTGTACCTATCGAAACATCAATTCCCTTTATTAAAAGTGCATCATTTTCAAAATAAAACTTGTTTAACTTTGAAACAACATTAGAAGAAATAAAACGTCTAAGTTCAATTTGTAGGTTTGGAGTCATACTTAAATGGTTTAAAATGTTATTTAAATCTATTCAAAATAACCGATAAAGTGAGGCTTTTTATCGTTTATCAGGATAAAAATATAAAATATTTTAACATTTCCAAAAAATAAGTTAAATACATGAGCCATCGATTAACAGTTGTTAAACAAAAAAAACTGCTCGTGTCACTAAACATAACCCTTTAGTTATCAAATCAAAGTGAAATTATTTTTTTGTAAATATGCACTAAAAAATCAAAAAATAAGAAAAAAGCTTAATAAATGTTACATAATTAAAACAAAAGGTTTCGATATTCCCATGTTACACTCAAAAATATACCTAGAAATATAATACAAAACATAAAATTGATAAAACTAGAAGCCAAAAAACCAAGTAATGATCCCGTTGCTGCTTTTAGTGCCCGTTTGTGATTTTTAGAATCATAAATTATTTCACCAACAAAAGCCCCCACAAAAGGACCAATAATAACTCCAAACGGTATAGGAGCAAAAATCCCAACGATTAAACCAATATTGGTTCCCCAAATTCCGTACGAACTTCCTCCAAATTTTTTGGTTCCTTTTGCCGGAATGACATAATCAAGCACTGTAATTATTATCGTGATTACAAGCGTAATACCCAAAATCCAATAATTATTTTCGACTGCTGTTGTCATATACAACAATAACAATCCTACCCAACAACTGGACAAACCGGGTAATACAGGTAGAAAACTACCAAAAATGCCCACAATCATGCATATAAAACCAAGTAACAACAATAGTAAATCCATATATTTTTTTGTAATTTTGTACCTACAAACTTTTTAGCAAAGCCCGTCAATGCACAGACTTTTACAAATCGTATTATTTATTTCTTTGATTATTTTAATCAATGATACCACTTATGCGCAAGTTAAAAAACTGTCTGTCGACGATCAATTAATTCAGGATAGCATTTATAAAAGTAATAAGAAAAAAGTTCTCAATTTTTCTATGAAAGAATTTGATGCACTTTTCTTTGAATACTTTAATCGTAAAAATGATCCAAATGTTGTTTTAACCAGAAAAGAATTTTACAATTACACGGTTCAAATTGCTACATTTTCTGATCGCTTATCTTCTTTATATCCTGACCAAAAAGAAGTTGCAGCGCAAAACAAAGAACAATGGCTTTTAGAAAGCTATGAAGATTATCTACATTACAAAGCTTCTCAAAAAAAATAATCGTATTTTTATACCATAATCAATTTATTCAATTCAACATCAAAATCTTGAAGCAGTTTTTCCTTTTTTTAGTTCTCTTATCTTTCCACTCTTGTCAATATATTGACAAGCAGGTTCCGTCTGAAAAAGAGTTACTTCAAAAAGAATTAAAATCGATCAACTGGAAAGAGGTCGACGAATATCCATCGGTAGCAAATTGCGAAAAAATTGCCGATAAAAAACAACGCCAGCAATGTTTTTTTGATGTAATGGCGCAGCTTATTCAGCAAAAACTAGATATCGATACACTTTCTATATTATATCCGGAACTCGACACCATTCAGGTAAAAGTAACGGTTTTCCCTAATTCGACCATGAAATTCGAACCGCAATTTCCTAAAGATTCGGTTGCTTATGATACCATCAAAATCGATAGTATTCTACACGCCCGTTTAGTCGATTTTCCAAAAATAAATCCTGCCTTAAAACGCGGACTTCCGGTAAAAACTCAATTTATTTTACCTGTTATTCTTAAAGAAAAAGAATAACTGTTTCACATTATTAATGGCACGCAGATTTTACGGATTTAAACAGATTTGCGCAGATTTCTTTTTTATTTTATATCATTGTGAGAAAGAATGATCTCACGATTAACTCGAAAAAGATTGACAATACAAGAAAAAAATCCGCATAAATCCGCGTTTTTTGCGAAGCAAATCCGTGTCATCCGTGTGCCATTTTAGCTTCCCTAAATAATCCCAAAGTTTTGGAATTTATTTCCCAAATCTTCTTCCCTTCCATTCATAAGTTCCAAACAAGCTATACAAAGCTACAGTTGTACTAAAAAAAGGGTAAAATAAACTACTCAAGACAAGGCTTTTTACACTGCTTTTACTCAGGAACTGATTCGTTTTATAAAGTAAAATATAGTCGATTATAAACTTAGCAAAAGCGAACAAAACAAAAAATGGATAAGGCAAAATTCCAAAAACGGAAAAGAAAAATCCAACAACATAACTGAGGTTTCCAAAGAAAACAATGATTCCTAAAATTTTTCCGAAATTACTTTGGTACGAACTTGTTTTCGCCGCCCAACGTACTCTTTGATAAAATAAAGACTTCCAGTTTTCTGTTGGTTTTGTAGTTACGATTGCTTCTTCTGCTTTTAGATAGCGAACTTTATCCGGAAATAAATTGGCTGCTTTTTGCAACAAAAAAACATCATCGCCACTGGCAATTTTATTATTTCCGTCAAATCCGTTTAGTTTTTCGAACAAAGATTTCGTGTAAGCAAAATTGGCTCCGTTGCACATAAAAGCTTCACCAAGTCCAAAACTTCCTATGGTTGCGCCTTGCAAACTGGTTAAATCTAATTGCTGAAAATGATCCAGAAATGAATTCTCACATTGGTAAGTAACCGCGCCCGCAAGCATCGAAACATCATGTTGCTGAATATAATTATCAAATGTCAAAAGCCAATTTTCAGGAACCACACAATCAGCATCAGTCGTAATGACCCAATTAGTTTTTACCTGTTGCATCGCTGTAGCAATAGCATCTTTTTTAGGCGAATTCGAAGTACGAATATTATCGATAATGGTAACTTGGAATTTGGAATTTAAAATTTGGATTTTTTCGAAAGAATTATCATCAACCAAAATCACTTCAAACAAATCATTTGGGTAATTAAGTTTTGAAAAACTCGATAAAAGATTCGGTAAATTTTCTGCTTCATTCCTGAACGGAACTATAATTGTAAAACTTGTTTGAGCTTTTAAGTCTGTTTTTTGATAATTTTTTATTTTGCTAAAACCATAAATAAGTAATACGATCGTAATTACATAAATACTTAGTATGGAAAATAAAACCAAAATCATTCTGTAGTAGGTTTTGTTTTAAAATTCAACACATAATAGGCTCCAATTACAACTGGCAAAACTACATTAAGAAACCACATCAAGGTGCTTATAAAAACTACAATCCATTCGTTTACGCCCAATTTTTCGAAGAAAAAAATGGCAACACTTCCTTTTACCGCAAAATCCAAAAACTGAAAAGTAGGTAATGATGAAGCTAAAAAGTAAACGACAGCAATGGTAGAAATAAGTGTAAAATAAGGCAAATCGACATCAAAAGCCAAAAACAAAAAGTAATATTGATGGGAGAAAACCAAATAACGCAAAACGCCTAAAAGAATATTTTTACGATGAATTGGTTTTGGAATTTCATTAATCTTATGCACTAATTTCTCGATCGAATATCCTTTGATTTTTATTTTCTTTAGTGAAAACAAAACAATCAAAAGCAATACAAAACCTCCAAACAAAATTGCAACCGTTTGAGTTGTAATGACCTCATATTTGGCATTGAAATACATCAACCCAAAAAGCCCAAAAATAACAGTTAAAATCATCTGGATTCCGTTGCAAATCAAGTTCAGGAAAACCACATTTTTAGCTTCAGATTTTGGATAGAATAATGCTTTTCCGGCGTACTCTCCTACTCCGTTTGGTGTAAAAATTCCTGCCGTAAGAGCCGCCAAAACTTGCTTTGTAGCTTCTCCTAACGAAATTTCGTGAATGACTTTGGCAAGATTCTGCCATTTCAAAATCTCGAAATAACGATTCAAAACACTCAAAAGTAAAATAAACCCAATCCCTAAAACCGATTGATTTTTACGAAACAACGTAATGAACTTTTGCCAGTCGAGTTTGTCATTGTTCGCCAACTGATTATAAATAAAGTAAAATGCGCCACCTACAATCAAAAGTTTGATCAGAAGAACAAGGAATTGCTTAGCTTTGTGAGGAATTGAAATCATGCTGCAAAGTAAAGGAAACTATTGCGAAAAAGCTATTTCACAAAGATTCACAAAGCATTCGCAAAGACGCACAAAAAGAATCAAAAAAACTTTGTGATTCTCTGTGCCACCTTAGTGCAGCTTTGTGTAACCAAAATACAAAATGACAAAAGAACGCATCATATTAGGTATTGACCCCGGAACCACAATCATGGGTTTTGGATTGATTAAGGTCATCAATAAAAAAATGGAGTTTCTGCAATTGAACGAATTGCAACTTTCCAAATACGACAATCATTACCAAAAACTAAAAATCATTTTTGAGCGTACCATCGAATTAATCGAAACACACCATCCTGACGAAATTGCTATTGAAGCTCCTTTCTTTGGTAAAAACGTACAATCGATGCTAAAATTGGGGCGTGCTCAAGGCGTTGCAATGGCAGCAGGACTTTCGAGGGATATTCCTATTACCGAGTACGAACCTAAAAAAATAAAAATGGCCATTACCGGAAACGGAAATGCCAGTAAAGAGCAAGTAGCTAAAATGCTCCAACAACTTTTAGGCTTAAAAGAATTACCAAAAAACCTGGATTCAACAGATGGTTTGGCAGCTGCGGTTTGTCATTTCTTTAATTCAGGCAAAATCGTTGCCGGAAAAAGTTATACGGGTTGGGATGCTTTTGTAAAACAAAACGAAGATAAAGTTAGAAAATAGTTTTCAGTCGCAGTGGCAGTTCACAGTTAGACTGAGACTGAAAACTGAGACTGAAAACTGAGACTGAAAACCGAGACTGAAAACCGAGACTGAAAACCGAGACTGAATACTATAAAATGAGCGGTATCTACATTCATATTCCTTTTTGCAAGCAGGCTTGCCATTATTGCGACTTTCATTTTTCGACTTCGATGAAAAAGAAAGACGATATGGTTTTGGCTTTAGCCAAAGAAATTGCAATGCGTAAAAATGAGTTTTCAACTGAAATTGTAGAAACTATATATTTTGGCGGTGGAACTCCTTCGGTATTATCAAATGATGAAATAAACTTTTTAATTGCTGAAGTTTATAAAAATTATAAAGTGGTTGAAAATCCCGAAATAACGCTCGAAGCAAATCCGGACGATTTATCTACAGAAAGAATTTTCGAATTATCCAAAAGCCCAATAAACCGCTTAAGCATAGGGATTCAGTCTTTTTATGAAGAAGATTTGCAGCTGATGAATCGCGCTCATAATTCGGCGGAAGCCATAAATTGTTTGACAGAAGCGACCAAATACTTTGATAATATTTCACTCGATTTAATTTACGGAATTCCGGGATTAACAGATGAAATGTGGAAGAAAAATATCGAAACGGCGTTGTCATTTGGTATTCCGCATATTTCGAGTTATGCTTTGACCGTTGAACCAAAAACAGCTTTACGAAAACTAATCGATACCGGAAAAATTGCCGAGCCACAAGACGAAGTCGCTTCAAACCATTTTATGATTCTGGTGGAAATGCTTCAAAAAAATGGTTTTATTCATTATGAATTATCGAATTTTGGAAAAGAAGGTTATTTCTCTAAAAACAATTCGGCGTATTGGCTAGGGAAAAAATATATCGGAATTGGTCCTTCGGCACATAGCTATGATGGCGAAAAAAGAGGCTGGAATATTGCCAATAATTCTCTTTATTTAAAATCGATTCAGAACAATGAACTTCCACTAGAAACTGAAACCCTTACTATTTCTGATCGTTATAATGAATATATTATGACAGGTTTAAGAACGATTTGGGGTGTTTCATTAGAACGAATTGAAAATGAATTTGGTTTGGAATATCTTGATTATCTCAAAAAACAAAGCCAGAAATTCTTAGACGACGATTTACTTTCGATAGAAAACAACATTCTAAAACCAACCGCAAAAGGAAAATTTTTAACGGATGGAATTGCAAGTGATTTGTTTTATCTAAATTTGGAATGAGAGCTTAACCGCAAGGTTCGCAAAGGTTCTACGCAAAGGACGCAAGGTTTTCTAATATAGGAATAATCTTATTTTTTTATATTTAATTGTATTTTTACCACATTAAATTATACAATTAAATTTACTTATGTCTGAGAATGAATTATCACGAATTGTTTTTGATTGCGCCTTAAAAGTTCATCAAACTTTAGGTCCTGGGCTTTTAGAAAGTGCTTATGAAGAATGCCTTTTTTATGAATTAAAAAAATCAGGTTTAGAAATTGAAAAGCAAAAACCTTTACCTTTAGTTTACGAAGAAGTAAAATTAGATATTGGTTATCGACTAGACATTTTAGTTGAAAATAAATTAATTTTGGAAATAAAATCTGTTGATATTTTAAATGAAGTTCATTTCGCTCAATTATTAACCTATTTAAAATTAACAAATTGCAAATTAGGCTTATTAATAAATTTTAATGTAGCTCTAATAAAAAACGGCATTAGAAGAATTGTAAACAATCTTTAAAAAAAACTTTGCGTCCTTTGCGTAAACCTTAGCGAACCTTGCGGTTAAATAATATGTTAGCAAAAATCAACAACTTCGAAATAGACTTATCAAAACCCATTGATATCTCAATTCCGTTAACGAATACAGACGAAAATCCGATTGCATGGTATATTGAAAAACCGGTTATCGAACCTGTAGTTTTTGGAGATTGGATTGGGAAAGTTTCTGAAGGAAAATCATCTACTAATTTCAATAATATTTTCTTCAATCCGCATGGGCACGGAACACATACGGAATGTTTAGGACATATTACGAATGATTTTTACAGCATTAATCAAACGTTGAAACAGTTTTTCTTTTTTGCCAAGCTGATTACGGTTGAGCCTGAAAAAGTTGGTGATGATTGGGTGATTATGAAAGATCACATTTCGACTTCGCTGAATGGGACAAATGCTTCGACTCCGCTCAGCAAGACAGAAGCTATTATTATCAGAACACTTCCAAACGAAAAAGACAAAAAGTCCCGAAAATACTCGAATACCAATCCGCCTTATTTGTCTGAAGAAGCAGCGATTTTCATCCGCGAAAGCGAAATTCAGCATTTATTGATCGATTTACCAAGTGTTGACAAAGAGCATGACGAAGGAAAATTATTGGCACATAAAGCATTTTGGAATGTAAAAGACACTTTAAACCTAAATACTGATGCACGTTTAAATGCAACAATTACTGAAATGATTTACGTTCCGGACGAAATTGAAGATGGAAATTACATCCTAAATCTTCAAATTGCCTCGTTCGAAAATGACGCAAGTCCATCAAAACCAATTTTATATAAGATTTAAAATAGCCGCCAAGAATTTGACAAATTATGCTTGTGTATTTTTTGCCACAGATTAGAAGATTTACACAGATTTAATCATTCTAATCCTTTAATCTGTGGCAGAATAAAAGAAGAAATTAGTGCAAATTCGCGAAATTCGTGGCAAAAAAACAAACCAATATGATTACCGTTTCAACAGATAAGACCAAACTTGACGTTCCTTTTATACAAAATTTTCTCAAGGATATTTACTGGGCCGCAGGCCGAACAGTCGAAGAAGTGCAGACAACAATTGATGCTTCGGTTTGTTTTGGAATTTACCTGAATGACAAACAAATTGGTTTTGCGAGAGTCATTACAGATTACGTCGTTTTTGGTTATGTAATGGATGTGTTTATTACCGAAGAACATCGCGGAAAAGGATATTCGTCTATCTTAATCGAAAATATGATGAACGAACCCATTCTTAAAAACATTCAAATTTGGAGATTAGCGACAACTGATGCGCACTTTTTATATCGTAAATTTGGTTTTACAGAATTGAAACATCCTGAAAAAATGATGGAAAAGAAACTATGAAAACAATAATCAAACTCGAAGAAGCGGCTTTATTTATCCTCGGAATCTTTTTATTCAACTATTTACATTTTGAATGGTGGTGGTTTTTAGTTTTAATCTTGGCACCGGATTTATCTATGCTGGGTTATCTTTTTGGCAACAAAAGCGGTGCGTTTTTTTATAATGTATTCCATCATAAAGGGATTGCGCTTTTAATTTATGCCTTAGGATATTATTTAAATATAGAAACGATTCAGTTAGCCGGAATTATTTTATTTTCACATTCTGCAATGGATCGGATTTTTGGTTACGGTTTAAAATATGAAAAAGGTTTTAAATACACCCATTTAGGTGAAATTGGTAAATAAGAAATAATATGAATCTGGAAACGTATTACGAATATTGTCTTTCGAAAAAAGGTGTCAGCGAACATTTTCCTTTTGATGAAGATACTTTAGTGTTTAAAGTGGGCGGAAAAATGTTTGCTTTATCCTCACTTTCTCAGTGGGAGAAAAACGAACCATCGGTAAATTTAAAATGCGATCCGGAACGTGCCCAGGAACTGAGAGCAGAATATGACGAGATAAAACCGGGTTTCCATATGAGCAAAGTACATTGGAATACGATTGCCTTAAACGGAAATTTATCGAACACTTTGATCAAAGAATTAATCGATCATTCGTATGAATTGGTTTTCAAAAGTTTGACAAAGAAAATTCAGAATGAAATTATTGAATTAGAAAATTAGGCATTACATTTGCAATGTCAGTCAAAAAACTTAGCAACTCAGTTACTTAGTAACTCAGCAACTTTATTAAACCATGAAAGAACAATTTAAAAAATTTCTGAACGAAGAACAAGATCCAAAAGCGATTGAAAAAATCACTTCAAAACTCAATGATTTATTGATGAAAGGTGAAGAAATTGGATATATTGCCGTTCAAAAAAAACCGGCAATTACTGTTTTTCCTGATAGTATTGTATTAACAAACAAACGAATCATTATTTGTCAGCCTAAAAATTTAGGCCTTTCAATGGATTTTACAGATTATACCTGGGATAATGTTGCAGGTGCTTTTGTAAAGGAAAATATTTTAGGTTCTGAATTCTCATTTAATACTAATACTGATTTTTCAATTTCGATTGATTACATTCCGAAAATTCAGGCCAGAAAAATATATACTTACGCAAAAGAGCAATTGGATTTAATAAAAAATCCTGTTGTAGCCGAAACGCCAATCGTAGAAACAGCACAAGTCGTTGAAGAAGAAGACGATATTGAAGACGAAGTCGAAGAAGTTGAGACAGAAGAAGTAACCAATTATGCTGAAATTATGCCGGCTACTACTCCATCTTATACAGAAACTTATGAGCCAATTCAGCCAGCGCAACCTGCAACAGGTGACCGCAAGTTAAGTGATTTATCGAAAGAAGAACTTTTCGATAAATTACAGAATTATAAAAAATTGCTTGATAATGGTTTAATCATGCAAGGTGAATATGATGCTTACAAAAAAGAAATATTGAGCTATATGTAAAAATCTTTCTTAACCGCAAGGAGCGCAAGGATTTACGCAAAGAACGCGATTAAAAACATAAAAAAACCATCAGCTTCAACTGATGGTTTTTCTTTTATAAATCTTTGCGAACCTTGCGTAAATCCTTGCGCTCCTTGCGGTTAAACTCTCTACAAAGTTGCTTTCTGCTTTTCTACAAAACTATTCGATTGCAGTTCTAATAACTCCGTTGCATTTTTACGTTGCAGATCGTATAGATTTTTATCTTCGGCGATATCAGCATAAACCTTATCGTGCATTTGGGCACTAGTTTTTACCAATAAATCACGTTGGTATTTGTTTTGTGCCAAAGTTGCTTTCATAGCTGTTTCGGCTTCTTCTTGTTTAAAATCGAATTCGCCTTTTGGAGCTAAAAGTTTGGCAATAATTGGAGACGTTTCGATCGCCAAAAATAACAGCATAATAAAGAATGACGGCAACCATGGCAATTTATCCAAAGCATTAATACGCGCCATTAGTCCGTCAAAACCTTCAATGATGGGCTGTGTTTGCGATACTTTTTTATCTAAATCAGCTTGCAATTGTTTGCCTGCTTTTTCTTTGTCGGCAATTTTAGCTTCGTTTGTTGCTTTTAGAGTTTCAAATTCTTTTAATGCCGCATCGTGTTTTTCTCGCTTTTCTTTATAAACCGGACCTTTTCCGAGTTTTTTAGTTCCTGTAGTTCCTTCAGCTTCTGTGATATAAGTAGAATAAAGTGAGTTTACTTCTTTCTCTTTATTCAGAATATCTGTTTTTAAAGCCGCAATCTCAGCTTTATTTTTATCTAAATCTGATTTGAAATAATTACCAACTTGTTTTTTGTTAGCCAATTCCATTTCATTTTTTTCTTTCAATAAAACAGTATTAATTTCTTTTTCGAAAATTTTAATCTCCAAAGGTTTCGAAATTACGATAGCAATAATAACGGCCAACATGATTCTGGGTGTCGCTTGTAGAAATTCATCAAAAAAACGATCTCTTTTTTTAATCGTAGAAACAATAAATCGGTCCAGATTAAAAATTAACAAACTCCAGACAAACCCAAAAGCTACAGCCGGATAAATAGAGTCGAAAACAGTAAAAAGCGCATAAGCACTGGCCAGAAAAGCCATAACGGCAGTGAAGAAAACGGTGGCGCCTATACCAACATATTTGGTTTGTTCGCCTTCTGAACAACCTTCGAGAATGTCTCGATCTGCCCCAGAACACAGGATAAAAAATTGTTTTAACATGATTGATGATTTTTGATTGATGATTACTTCGTCAGTTCGCCCTCCGGGCTCGTGTGATACGGCAAATTTAGCGCCAAAAATTTAATTCTGTGTTAAATAGTTGATTTGTTTTCTGTTGCGCTTATAAAAATTCCTTTTTTATTAAATGTTATTTTAACATTAATCTATTTCTAATCTTGGGAAGGAATCATAACACTACCTTAATTTTTTCCAACGTCTTTAATAACATTAAGGTTCTAGTTTCGCAACAAAACAAACTAAAACACAATGAAAAAAATTTATTTAGTAATAACATTCATGCTATTGGCCTTTTCGGGTTATGCCCAAAAAGCCATAATCTCAGGAAAAATATTAGATATTGATGACAAACTTCCTTTACCGGGAGCTATGATTCAAATTGTTGGCGAAAACAAATACACGGTTTCAGATTATAATGGTCGTTTTGAATTATTGAACATTAATGTTGGAACATACAAAGTAGAAGTAAAATATATAGGATATACCGCCATAACTCAGGAAATTACTGTAGAACAAGGCAAAAATAACGTAATCGATTTTGCACTTAAAACTTCGGGAACCGAATTGAACGAAGTGGTTGTTGGAGACATTTTAAAAGGTCAGGCCAAAGCTTTGAACCAACAAAAGAACAGTAAAAACATTGGAAACATAATTTCATCTGATCAAATGGGTCGTTTTCCGGATGCTAACGTTGGAGACGCTTTAAAACGTGTTCCGGGTATCACGATGCAAAATGATCAGGGTGAAGCGCGTAACATTATCATTAGAGGTTTGGCTCCGTCTTTGAACTCGGTAACTTTAAATGGTGATAGAATCCCTTCTGCAGAAGGAGACAACAGAAACGTGCAGATGGATTTGATTCCGTCTGATATGATTTCGACTATCGAAGTAAATAAAACATTGACTTCAGACATGGATGCTGATGCAATTGGAGGTTCTGTAAATTTAGTAACCAGAGCGACTCCAAATGGCGAAAGAATCTCTGCAACGGTTGCGGGTGGTTATATGCCTATTCGCGAACACGCCACTTATACAGCAGGATTAGTTTATGGAAATCGTTTTTTAGATAATAAATTAGGAGCAGTTTTCAGCGGATCGTATAATAATGTCAACTACGGTTCTGATAATATCGAAAACGAATGGGTAAAAGATGAATTCGGGAATGAATATCTGCAAGCTTCAGAAATTAGAAAGTACGATGTACAACGTATTCGCCGCAGCGGATCTGTAGCTTTAGATTATAAATTTGACGAAAATAATACCATTTTCGCCAATGCCATTTATAACTGGAGAGACGACAGAGAAAACCGTTTTAGAACTACATATGATGATATCGAACCTATTTATAACGGAGAACAAATTACAGGTTTTGAAGGTCGTGTAAAACGTCAGACAAAAGGTGGAGTTGATAATGATCGTAATAAAAACAGAAGATTAGAAGATCAACGTGTACAAAATTACTCTATTCGAGGTGAACATTTAATCAACTCTAAATTAGATTTAGACTGGTCAGCGAATTATGCAAAAGCAAGAGAATATCGTCCACAGGAACGTTACATCGAATACCGTCAGAAAGGTCTTGAAATGACAGAAGATTTATCTGATATCAGATTTCCGTTAATGACAACTGTTGGAGAATCTACAGATGAATTCAAATTTGACTCTGTAACAGAAAACACAGACGAAACAAGCGAAAGTGAATTTGGAGCAAAAGTTAATATTCGTTTTCCTTTCAGCATTATTCCATCTGAAAAAGGAAGATTAAGAACAGGACTTAGACTTCGATTGAAAGAAAAAGAAAGAAATAACATGTTCTATTCTTATGAGCCAATGAACGACGGAATGGAATTATTATCTGAAGTTCCAAACAGTTATTATGATGGAAAAAACTTTAATCCGGGTAGTAAATATGTTCCGGGAGCTTTTGCATCTGCAAGCTTTTTAGGAAGTTTAGATTTAAATAACGCAACATTATTCGACAAAACATCAGATCCTGCAGAATATTTAGCGGTAAACTATAATGCAAAAGAAAGTATTTATGCTGCGTATGTAAGATGGGATCAGGATTTTAATGATAAGCTATCTATGGTTTTAGGTTTCAGAGTTGAAAATACTCATATTGATTATACCGGAAACCGCGTTTTGGATGAAGAAGAATTAGAGAGCCAAATCAACACAAAAAACTCTTATACCAATTTATTGCCAAGTATCTCTTTGCAATATAATGCGACAAAAGATTTAGTTTTAAGAGCAGCTGTTACAACGGCTTTAGCAAGACCAAACTATTATGCATTGGCTCCTTATGTAAACAATATTGCTGCCGATAAAGAAATTACTGCCGGAAATCCTGATCTTGAAGCCACTTACTCTTACAACTATGATTTCATGGCCGAGAATTATTTCAAATCTGTTGGTTTAATTTCTGGAGGAGTTTTCTACAAAAAATTAGATAATTTCATTTACAATTATAGCGATAATCAATACGATGCTGCGAAATTTGCTGCTGATTTTCCTAACCAAACCAACCCAATTCCGACAGGAGAAAACTGGTCATTTTTACAATCAAGAAACGGAGATACAGTTGATGTTTATGGTTTCGAAGTTGCTTTTCAACGTCAGTTAGATTTCCTTCCGGGGAAATTCCTTAAAGGATTTGGTATCTATTTGAATTACACTTACACAAAATCTAAAGCAAAAGGAATTGCTGACGAAGACGGAAACGAAAGAAATAATATCAGTCTTCCGGGAACAACGCCACATATGTTTAATGGATCTTTATCTTGGGAAAACAAACGTTTTTCTGCCAGAGTTTCGACCAATTTCACTTCAGATTATTTAGATGAATTAGGTTCTGAATCTTATAAAGACAGTTACTACGACAAACAATTTTTCTTAGATGCTAATGCTTCTTACAAGATTACACCAAAACTTCGTCTTTTTGCCGAAGCCAACAATTTAACTAACCAGCCTTTACGTTACTATCAAGGAGTTGAGGCGCATACCAAACAAGCAGAGTACTATCAGGCGAGATATAATTTTGGTTTGAAACTTGACTTGTAATAATCAATTTATAAAATTCTTAAATTAGGCAGAACTTAGCGGTTCTGTCTCGTTTTATTAAAATGAAATCCATAATGAAAAATAAATCCATAATAGCATTTTTACTCTTAAGTACTTTATTCACAGCTTGTAAAGATGACAAACTTGCTCCCGTTGCTGCAAATGCAGTAAAACCAACCGTTGTTACCGAAGCTTTACCTCACGATACAGACGATCCTTCGATCTGGATTCATCCAACAGATGCTTCTAAAAGTATTATCGTAGGAACAGATAAAGATACAGACGGCGGTTTGTATGCTTTTGATTTAAAGGGGAAAATCGTTGCAAAATCAGAAGTTTTAAAACGCCCGAATAATGTTGATATCGCTTACGGTTTAGTAATCGACGGAAAAAAAGTTGACGTGGCTGTAACCACAGAACGCGAATCGAACAAAATAAGAATCTTTAGTTTACCGGATCTAAAAGCAATTGATAACGGCGGAATTTCTGTTTTTGATGGAGAAGAATTGCGTGACCCCATGGGAATTGCTTTGTACACCAGAAAAAGCGATGGGAAAATATTTGCTGTGGTAGGCAGAAAATCAGGACCATCAGGAAGTTATTTATGGCAATATGAACTTTCAGGAAACGGGAAATTTGCTACAGCAAAAGTGGTTAGAAAATTTGGCGCTTACAGCGGAAAGAAAGAAATCGAAGCGATTGCGGTTGATAATGAATTAGGAACAATTTTGTATTGCGACGAACAATTCGGAATCAGAAAATACAAAGCCGATCCTGCTTTAAATGATAATAAAGAAATGGCTCTTTTTGGAAAAACTGGTTTTAAAGCCGATAATGAAGGAATCGCCATTTACAAAAAAACAGATTCTACGGGATATATTTTAGTATCGAACCAGCAAGCAAACACTTTTATGGTATATCCAAGAGAAGGTGCAAAAGGAAATCCAAACGATTATCCTTTGTTAGCAGAAATTCCAACATCAACAATAGAATGTGATGGTGCCGATGTTACCAGCGTAAATTTAGGAGGAAACTTCAAAAACGGACTTTTCGTAGCCATGAGCAACGGAATGACTTTTCATTATTACGCCTGGGATTTAATGCAAAAACGTATCGACGCTAAGAAATAGTATTCAGTTTTCAGTTTTCAGTCGCAGTTTTCAGTTTCTAAACTGTGAGTTAAAACCAAAACTAAGCCCCGATTTGTCAGGCTGAGCGAAGTCGAAGCCCCGCAGCGTAAAGCCGCAAACTAAATCACATTTTCAATGCGTCAAAAAGCGAAGTCGAATTGCTTTGCGTGGGCTTCGACTTCGCTCAGCCTGACATAACAATACTACAATTCAAAATTTTCATAGAAAACAAAAAAGCTGTTCATCACTGAACAGCTTTTTTTAGTTTGAATTAGTAATCTTCCTTATTCTGTAATCGGTGCGCCGGCTAAGATTTCAGCGTTGGCAAACTCTTCAAATTTGGCGAAATTCGCTTTGAATTTCTGAGCCAATTCCAGTGCTTTTTTATCGTATAACTCAGGATCTTCCCAAGTATTTCTAGGATTTAAAATTTCAGTTGGAACGTTAGGGCAAGATTGTGGTTTTGCGATTCCAAATACTGCATGATTTTTATATTCTACATTGTCCAATTCTCCGTTTAATGCAGCGGTAATCATGGCACGGGTATATTTTAGTTTCATACGCGTTCCTGTTCCGTATGCTCCGCCTGTCCAACCTGTGTTGATCAACCAAACTTTTACGTCTGCGTCTTTCATTTTCTTGGTTAGCATTTCGGCATAACGTGTTGGGTGTAAGGGCATAAATGGTGCTCCAAAACAAGCTGAGAAATTAGGTTGTGGTTCTGTAACTCCTGCCTCTGTTCCTGCAACTTTTGCGGTATATCCTGAGATAAAATGGTACGCTGCCTGACCCGGAGTTAATTTTGAGATTGGAGGCAAAATTCCGAAAGAATCTGCCGTTAAGAAAAATATATTTTTAGGATTGTGCCCGATAGAACCTGGCTGAATATTATCGATATGTGTTATTGGGTAACTTACACGTGTATTTTGAGTGATAGAAACATCATCATAATCTACTTCGTTTGTTCCCGGTTTGAAAACCACATTTTCTAACAACGCTCCTTTTTTAATCGCTCTAAAAATGTCCGGTTCGTTTTCTTCGGTTAAATTGATCACTTTTGCGTAGCAACCTCCTTCAAAATTAAAAACTGTATTTTCTGCTGTCCAGCCGTGTTCATCGTCTCCAATTAACTTACGTGCAGGATCTGCTGATAAAGTTGTTTTTCCGGTTCCTGATAATCCAAAGAAAATAGCAGTATCTCCGGCTTCACCCACATTGGCACTGCAATGCATTGGTAATGTATTTTCGAAAACCGGTAAGATGAAGTTTAAAGCAGAGAAAATCCCTTTTTTCATTTCTCCTGTATAACCCGTTCCTCCAATAAGTGCTATTTTTTTAGTAAAATCTAAAATAGCAAAATTAGACTGGCGTGTTCCGTCTACAGCAGGATCTGCCATAAAACTTGGAGCACAAACTACTGTCCATTCCGGAGTAAAGTTTGCAAGTTCAGATTCTTCTGGTCTTAAGAACATATTGTAGCAAAACAAATTCGACCAGGCCGTTTCTGTAACAACACGAACATTTAATCTATAATTAGGATCAGAACAAACATAAGAATCGCGAACGAAAACTTCTTTGTTTGATAAAAACTGAGTTACCTTATTATACAATTTTTCAAAAGCAGTTGGGTCAAAAGGAATATTTACATTTCCCCACCAAACTTTATCCTCTGTAATATTATCTTTTACAATAAAACGATCCTGAGGAGAACGCCCTGTAAATTCACCTGTATTAATTGCCAATGCGCCTGTAGAATTCTCGACACCTTGGCCTGATTGCAAAGTGATAGCATGCAATTCATCAGCAGATAATTGGTAACGAACTTTTGCATTTTCAATTCCTAAGTCATTTAACGAAATCGATTGCGAGAAAACTGTGTGACTGTCCATAAATTTTAAGTTGTGTGTGATATTTAGTAAGAAGCAAAATTACAGATTTATTATTAATCCTTTAAAAAAAATTAAATTTTACTTTTATTTATATTAATAAAGTAAAATTTGATCTTTAAAATCAATAAAATAAAAAAATAACGGCTTCAAATTTGCTTTCTTATAATCTATTAAATGAATTTGTTATATTATTTACATATTAAAGTAAAAAACAAGAGAAATTCACATAAATAAGATTATATGTTATTTATGTGACAAAATTAAAGATTAATTTTTAGATAGAATTTTTTATTCGGGATTTTATGATTTTCTCTTCAAAATCGTAACAAATAACACCGCCCAAGCAATAATTAATAGAAAACCACCCAAAGGAGTTGCGAATACGATAATTTTGAAATCGAAAACCGTAAGACTTTTAGTAGCTAATAAATAGATAGAACCACTAAACAGAAGAACACCTGCAACAACCAAATTGTAGATTGCTTTTACGGTTTTTTCAGCGATATCTTTTCTGGTCGAAAGAAAAAGTAAAAACAGAGCATGATACATTTGGTAACGAACACCAACTTCAAAAGTATTTAACTCTTCTATAGATAAATATTTTTTGAGTAAATGAGCACCAAAGGCACCCAAAATGATTGATAACATTCCCATAAAAGCTGCTGCTAAAACAATTCTTCTTTTCATATTTTCTATACTTTTTATTCTCCAACAAAAATACTTCAATACATTCTAAAAAGCATTTGAGTTTTCAAAAATCTTTTCCGGAAAAAGAAATTCATTACAATTTGGCTTCAAAATAAAAAATAATACACTTTTTGAAAATTAAAATTGTTATATATTTAACATTTTAATATATTTGTGTTACAAATTTAAACAATGAGAAGTATTTTAATCTTTGGAGCCGGAAGATCTGCATCGTCGCTGATACGTTATTTATTAGCAAAATCAGAAAGCGAAAACCTACACCTTGTGGTAGCTGACTTGTCTTTGGCTTTGGCCGAAAAAAAGACTCAGAATCATCCTAACGCCACTCCAATTGCTTTAAATATTTTTGAGACCGAAGAAAGAAAAGCAGCAATCGAAAAAGCATCTATTGTAATCTCGATGTTGCCTGCTCATTTGCATATCGAAATCGCCAAAGATTGTATCGAATTCAAAAAACACCTTGTTACAGCTTCTTATATTAGTGATGCCATGCAGGCGCTTGACGAAGAAGCCAGGAAAAACAATTTGATTTTCATGAACGAGATTGGTCTTGATCCCGGAATCGACCATATGAGCGCCATGAAAGTTATTGACGAAATTAGGGCGCAAGGTGGCAATATGCTTCTTTTCGAATCATTCTGCGGCGGATTAGTGGCTCCTGAATGTGATAATAATTTATGGAATTACAAATTTACCTGGGCACCCAGAAATGTAGTTTTGGCCGGACAAGGCGGTGCAGCAAAATTTATTCAGGAAGGTACTTATAAATATATCCCGTACGGAACTGTTTTTCGCAGAACCGAATTTCTGGAAGTAGAAGGTTACGGAAAATTTGAAGCATATTCGAACCGTGATTCGCTTAAATACAGATCGATTTATGGTTTAGATGATATTCTGACTTTATATCGTGGTACTATCAGAAGAGTGGGTTACTCAAAAGCCTGGAATATGTTTGTGCAATTGGGCATGACAGATGATAGTTATATCATGGAAGATTCTGAAAACATGAGTTATCGCCAGTTCGTTAATTCGTTTTTGCCTTATCACCCAACAGATTCTGTAGAAATTAAAACGCGATTGATTTTAAAAATCGATCAGGACGATATTATGTGGGACAAACTTTTGGAACTGGATTTATTTAATGCCGACAAAAAAGTCAATTTGCCCAATGCTACTCCGGCGCAAATATTAGAAAAAATATTGTCTGACAGCTGGACATTAGAACCAAATGACAAAGACATGATTGTGATGTATCATAAATTTGGATACATCCTAAATGGCAAAAAACAGCAAATCGATTCGAAAATGGTTTGTATTGGCGACGACCAAACTTATACTGCAATGGCAAAAACCGTTGGCTTACCGGTTGCAATGGCAACTTTATTGATTTTGAACGGAAAAATTACAACTCCGGGCGTACAGCTTCCGATAAAAAAAGAAGTGTATCAGCCTATTTTAAAAGAGTTAGAAGAATATGGGGTTATTTTCAACGAACAAAATATGCCCTATTTTGGATATAATCCAGACTTGTTTTAAGGTCTGGTTTTGTTGGTTTTTTTTTTTAGAATTTTTTTAGTTTTTAATTTTATCCGCTTCTACTGACTAGAAGCGGATTTTTTTTAAAGGACTAAATTTTTTTCTAGCCACAAAGGCGCTAAGACACAAAGATTTTTGAATTGGCTATAGCTAAAAAAACACATTTAATTAGGATTAAAGATTTGGGCTGAAGCCAATTCTTTTCTAAAAAAAACTCCAGCTAAAGCTGGAGCCTATTCATATCAAAAGAAAACCTTTGGCCCTTTGCCTCTCTGCTTCTTTGAACCGTAAAAAAACTATTCCGCAGACTGAAATGTAATTGGTAAACTGTACATTACTCGAACGGCTTTTCCTTCCTGAGTAGCTGCTGTCCATTTTGGGGAAAGCTTTAAAACGCGGATTGCCTCATCGCCTAATCCGTAACCTGGATCTTTTATGGTTTTAATTTCCGATAAGCTTCCGTCTTTTTCAATGATGAATTGCATATAAGCCTTTCCTTTAATCTTAATTTTATTAGCTTCTGCAGACATTTTAAAATTTTCTCCAATAAATTTATAGAATTCTGGGAGACCGCCTGGAAATTCAGGTAATTTTTCAACATCGGCGAGTACATAAAGGTTTTTTTCTTTAACATCAGCTTTGTTCAATGCTTTTTGAGCCGTTGCTTTTGTACTAAAAACAAACAATAACAAAGCATATACTACACCTACACTAAATACTTTTAATACAATTTTAATCGGAGATTCTTTTTTGGTCATCATAAGTAAACGTTTTTTAGTTATTAAATAATTAATATTACTTGCTAAGGCAACTGTCTTTTTATTTGAAGCAAAGTCCAATAATAGATTCTGATAACTTTTTACAGATCCAAACTGTTTATTCACAGCTTCATCTGCCAGAAATTCATGATTGAGTTTGATTGCTTTTTTGTAAAAGACCAACAATGGATTGAACCAAAAAACAATTTGCAAAACTTCTATAAAAAGAATATCCAGAGTATGTTTTTGATCTAAATGTGCTTTCTCATGCGCTATTAGTTCTGATGGAATTTTACCTTTTTCGAATTCATTTTTATTGATGAAAATCGATTTCCAAAAAGAGTGTGGCAAAATAGGTTGCTCGATTAAAACTATTTTTTCGCCTTGTATAAATTCTACCTGATTATTTTTTATTCTTTTGTAAAATGAATACAAATTCAGAACAAGACGAATCGTTAACATCAAAACTATAAAGGTGTAAACAACTCCAATTAAAACAAATGCAAAATCATTTACTGAAATCATCTCAGCATTTTCATTACTTTTTTGAATTACCAATTCTTCAAGTTGAATGAATCCAATTTTGTTCGAAAAACCAGCATTGAACGAAATAAGCTGCAACGGAATCACGAAACTAAAAACCAAACTTCCTAATAGATAAATGCGATTGAAACGAAACATTTTTTCATTTTCAAGCCATAATTTATATACTGCGTAGAAAACCAAAAGCAGTATTCCTGATTTTAAAAGATAGAGTATCATTTTTTCTTTTTTTGAATTTCTGAATCGATTATTTTTCTAAGTTCTTCTAATTCTGATGTTGACAAATTGGTTTCTTTGGTAAAAAAAGAAGCAAATTGTGATGCTGAATTATTAAAGAAACTGCTGATTAATCCGTTTACATGTTTCGAGAAATAAACGGTCTTTTCGACCAAAGGATAATATTCTCGAGAATTTCCGAATTCGTTATAGGCTACGAATTTCTTATCGATCATTCGTTTCAAAAGCGTTGCCACCGTTGTGGTTGCGGGTTTTGGTTCCGGATACGCTTCGAGTAAATCTTTCATAAAAGCTTTTTCAAGCTTCCAAAGATGTTCCATTAATTGTTCTTCTGAGTTTGATAGTTGCATGTTTTTATTTTTAAGGTGCTAAGGTTCTGAGATTCTAAGTGGCTGAGTTTTTTTTGCCACTGATTGAATGATTGAAATGATTTTTTTGATGATTACGATTAATCTATATTCTATATTCTATATTCTATATTCTATATTCTATATTCTATAAAAAAAATCCGCGTCAATCCGTTTCATCCGTAAAACCCGTGGGCTATTGTATTGCTTTTTCTGAAATCAAATCCCCATTATTGTATTTTTTAATTTCGGTTAGTTTTCCTTTATCTGAATAGAATTTCCAATCTCCAAAATAGAACCAATGTGTTTCTACCGCATTGACTTCGATTTTTGTTTTTCCTTTTGATTGTAATTTTCCGTTTTCATAATAATATCTTACGATACAGATTCCGTTTTTGTATTTTTCGGTTTTGTAGATTTTTCCGTTGATGTAGGATTTCCACTTTTTTACCGGCTGATCATTTTTATAATATTCGAACGATTTGTATGTCGTACTATCTTGTTCGTAATTATCGACCCAAAGTCCTTCTTTCTTTTTATCAATCTTTTGATTGATGGGTTTGCTTTTACAACTAAAAAGCATCATTCCGCAAAAAAATAGTAAAAGAAGGTTTTTCATATTTTTAGTTTAACTCTACACTTATAGATGTTACTCTACAAATGTAGAGTTATTTTTTTAATATACAAAAAAAGTTGCTAAGTTTCTAAGGATCTGAGTTTTTAGAATACATAAAGTGACAAAGGTTTTTGAATAGACCCCAGCTTTAGCTGGGGTTTACTGTAAGAATAAAGAGCATGGCTTTAGCCAAATAAATTCTCAGGCGTTTAAAAATTTTGGCTAAAGCCAATTCTTTCTTCTAAAAAATCCCCTGGCTAAAGCTAGGGACTATTCAATTCTGATGAGAAAAACCTTTGTCACTTTGTTCCTTTGCAACTTTGAACCTTTTTTAAACCTTTGAATCTTCTTTAAGCGTTAGGGATAGGAGCGATATCCTTTTTGTTTTTTCTTTAAAAACAAAAAGATATAGCGGATAGCCCGACCGTAGGGAACGCCCATAAAAAAATCCGCTTACTCTTAAAGAATAAACGGATTTTATATAATTTGAGATTTATCTTTGTCAAAGTTTTAAACTTTGACAAAGAGCGAAACCTAAAAAACTTTGTGTCTTAGCGTCTTAGCGGCAAAACTA
Organism: Flavobacterium sp. C3NV; assembly: GCF_046825355.2. Classification (NCBI taxonomy): domain Bacteria; kingdom Pseudomonadati; phylum Bacteroidota; class Flavobacteriia; order Flavobacteriales; family Flavobacteriaceae; genus Flavobacterium; species Flavobacterium sp. C3NV. Next base: position 87,269 of record NZ_JBKQBJ020000021.1, read on the forward strand.
TTACTTAGAAAGCTCTACGAAATATTTGTAAAACAACGGAATAGTCTCGATTCCTTTTAAGAAATTAAAGATTCCGAAGTGCTCGTTTGGTGAGTGAATTGCATCACTGTCTAAACCGAAGCCCATAAGAATGGTTTTACTTTTTAGTTCTTTTTCAAATAAAGCTACAATTGGGATACTTCCGCCAGAACGAACCGGAATTGCAGGAACTCCAAAAGTTTCGGTATAGGCTTTGTTTGCCGCTTTGTATCCAATACTGTCAATTGGCGTAACATAACCTTGCCCACCGTGGTGCGGCGTTACTTTTACGGTAACTCCAGCTGGTGCAATACTTAGGAAATGTTTCGTAAAAAGTTCTGTGATTTCATGCCAATCCTGATTAGGAACCAAACGCATGGAGATTTTAGCAAATGCTTTGCTCGCAATAACCGTTTTTGCTCCTTCGCCTTGATATCCGCCCCAGATTCCGTTTACGTCTAATGTTGGACGGATTGAGTTGCGTTCGTTGGTTACATATCCTTTTTCGCCGTAAACATCGTTTAAGTCTAAGGCTTTTTTATATTTTTCTAAACTGAAAGGCGCTTTTGCCATTTCGGCTCTTTCCTCAGCAGATAATTCCTGAACTTTGTCGTAGAAACCAGGAATGGTAATATGATTGTCTTCGTCATGCAAAGAAGCGATCATTTTTGCCAAAACATTGATTGGGTTCGCCACTGCTCCACCGTATAAACCAGAGTGCAAATCGCGGTTTGGTCCTGTAACCTCAACCTCAACATAACTTAAACCACGTAAACCTGTCGTGATCGACGGTTGTTGGTTCGAGATCATTCCGGTATCTGAAATAAGAATTACATCGTTTTTCAGCTTTTCCTGATTGCGTTCTACGAACCAGGCCAAACTTGCTGAACCTACTTCTTCTTCGCCTTCGATCATGAATTTTACGTTACATGGCAAAGTATTGGTTTGCACCATAAGCTCCAGCGCTTTTACGTGCATGTACATTTGACCTTTGTCATCGCAGGCACCACGAGCGAAGATTGCGCCTTCTGGGTGGATTTCAGTTTTTTTAATTACAGGTTCGAATGGTGGCGATGTCCATAATTCGATTGGATCTGGTGGTTGAACATCATAATGTCCATAAACAAGAACTGTTGGTAAATTTGGGTCGATTATTTTCTCTCCATATATAATTGGATACCCCGGAGTATCGCAAATTTCGACTAAATCACAGCCTGCTTTTGATAAACTTTCCTTTACGGCCTCGGCAGTATCGATAACATCTTGCGAATATGCAGTGTCGGCACTTACCGACGGAATTTTTAATAATTCGATCAACTCATTGATAAAGCGATCTTTATGTTGTTGAACGTAGGACTTAATATTTTCCATTGAAATAATTTTTATAGAATTTCAAAAATACAAAAAAGAGAATTAATATTTTTTTTCAAAAAATGCTTTGAAATATAGAAGTTATGTTTATCTTTGCACCCACAATTGAGCGGATATGGTGAAATTGGTAGACATGCCAGACTTAGGATCTGGTGCCGCAAGGCGTGTAGGTTCGAGTCCTATTATCCGCACTGAAAAAAAGCTTCTGAGAAATCAGAAGCTTTTTTGTTTTACATACCTTTTCTTTTTTGGCCGATAAAGTTGTTGATAAACAGACCACAAGAATATCATATTTCTACTTTTGTATTTCTATTTTTGAAAGATAATCTTAAAGAAGAAATGACTTTATTTCTCTTTTTTTGATCATAATTAAACACAACACTTTGAATGAGTAAATTATTTATAATTCTTTTTAGCATCTTTTCTTTTACCGTTTTTTCGCAAACAAAAAGCAAAAAAGAAAATTTAATCGATATTCAGGAAAAAAAATGCCTTGACAAAGACGACATATCAAATGCCGATCAATGCAATTGCATCATAACAGCACAAGAAGGCTGGGACAAAGAATTGAATAAATATTACAATCTTCTTAAAACCAAACTTAAGAATGAAGATTTTGAAGTTCTAAAAAATTCCCAAAAACAATGGATCTCTTATCGGGATAAAGAATTTCTGTTTATATCGAAATATTTTTTTGAAATCAAACAAGGAACTATGTGGTATTGTGTTGCAAAAGACAAGAAAAAGGAAATTATAAAATCCCGAGCTATTGAATTAAAAAACTATTATGAAATGCTGGAATATTAATCAGGCGCTTTATGATAATTATTATTTTATTTTTCGATAATTGCACAAAACTTTTATTACCTATGATGGATTAAAATCCATCCCTACAATATGTTTCGTTCCTCCGGAACTCTTTATAAAATTCCAGAGAAATTATTTATTTTGTAGACAGTCCCGATAGCTATCGGGATCAATCCCTTGAAACGTAACGCACACCCAACGTTTGTCATTCTGAGGAACGAAGAATCACAATAGAAACTCCGCACAGAATGTCGCCAATCTTTGTAGAATTACTTGTGTGATTCTTCGTTCCTCAGAATGACAAACTGCACGTAAAATACAGCTTGTTTTCAATCAACATCCAAATAAGGATCTAAAGCTTCGGCTAATTTATTGAGCCAGTAAAAATTATCTTCAATATTTTTTATTTCAGATTCTACCGTTTCGCATCCTCGCATTACACATAAAGAAAGAATATGATTTACTTGTCGTATCGTCTTTGCCATATCTACGGGATCCATAACATCAATAAAAAAATCTTTTAGTCTCGTTTCAACTTCTTTTGAAAGATGATTTTTGTTCATAATTTTAAAGTTTGAAAAGCAAAATTCCTCAAAACTTATTTTCATTTGAACCCATATATGCCTTCAACTTTAATTATTATTTTCTTATAAAAAAACCGAATTTTAGCCAAACCCTTTCTTTAAACATAAAAAAACCTCCAGTTAAAAACTGAAGGCTATTCGCTTACTTTATCATTTCTAACTGCAAAGATGGATTAAAATCCATCCCTACAATATGTTCCGTTCCTCCGGAACTCTTTGTAAAATTCCGGAGGAATGATTTATTTTGTAGCTAGTCCCGATAGCTATCGGGATCAATCCCTTGGAGCGCAAAGTAACCCCAATCTTGTCATTTCGAGCGAAGGGAGAAATCCTCGCGAGAAGCTCGGCAAAGATTGGAATCTCGTTGCGGAGTTACTTGCGAGGATTTCTCGTTCCTCGAAATGACAAACTGTGCGTAAAAAAACCTTTGTCAAAGTTCGAAACTTTGACAAAGGCTGTATTTAAATGAACTTATATCACTTATATGGTTTAAAAATTCTAGCTGTTTAATAATTCCAAAACTTTATCGACATTAATTTCACTATAATCATTGATATAAAAACTACATGGCGGAAGCTGTTCTTTTGTATGCGTACTCAAAACACCCACGACTTTCATTCCTGCATTTAAGCCCGCTGTAACTCCCGAAAAAGAATCTTCGAAAACAATACAATCAGACGGAGAAACACCAACGCGTTTGGCAGATTCAAGATATACTTCGGGATTTGGTTTGTGAAATTTTACGTCTTCGCTTGCCATTACAGAATCCATTTTGTCTTCGAATTTTAGTGCGCCCATAATCAAATCAAGATTCGCTCGCGGTGCAGATGTTGCCACAGCCGTTTTGAATCCACGAGATTTCAGTTCGCCTAAAAAATCCAAATAATGCGGAATGGTTTCGACTTTTTCTTTATAAATTTCGCGAAACATTCCTTCTTTTTCGTCTTCTAGTTTTACGAGTTCTTCTCCCGCAATTGGGCGCTTGAAGAAATGCGTCATAATATATCCATTATGTTTTCCGTACATATGTTCTTCAAACTCCTGCTCTGAGTGAGAAATTTGATATTTATCGAAAAATGCTTCGAAAGCTTTTGCATGATGCGGATTGGTGTGACAAATCACGCCATCCATATCAAAAATTACACATTGCTGCTTCATTGTATTTTATTTTTTTAACGGTTGCAAGATAAGGTAATAAAGGATTATTTCACAGAGATTCGCGGAGGTTTCTCGCAGAGATTCGCTGAGTTTTTTTTAATCTCGCAATCCCGATAGCTATCGGGAGCAGAGTCGCAAAGTTTTTGTTTCACGCAGATTTTAAAAAGATCTAAGCGGATAAACGCAGATATTATTATAATCAAAATTAAATCTGCTAAAATCTGTAGAATCTGCGTGAAAAAAATCCTTTAAATCTTATTAATCTGTGGCTTTAAAATAAAATCTTTGCGCCTTCGCGACTTTGCGAGATTAAACCCGACAAAGATTGGGCTTTCGTTGCGGAGTTTCTTGCGTGTCCTTCGACTTCGCTCAGGATGACAAAAAATGCGAACAACTTTGAACCTGAAACCTCAAACTTGAAACAAACCTACCCTATCCAAATCTTACTTTTAACCAACGTCATTGTTTGTCTTAAATGCTGATTGCATGCGATAAGAATAATTAAAACCACCAAACCATAACCTACGATGGTATAAATCTCCATATCGGCCAATAGAGTCGATTGTTTGGTGATGGTTCCGAAGACTTTTTTTAAGGCAAGTGCATTCGACTCGTCAAGCGAATAACCTTTTGCAGCGAAACTTTGCGCTGTTTTGGTGATGGTTTCCTGAGCTTGCGGATTATCTCCGGTTACGAATTGGCTTAGTTTAAGAAAGTGTTTTTTGTTTAAAAATACCATCGCATTCTGCATCACGCAAAATCCAATTGTACTTCCCCAGAAACGTCCTGAAACCCCAACAATTCCCGAAGAAACCGCCATTTTTGCCGGAACCGATGATGTGGTGAATAATATTAACGGTACAAATAAGAATCCAACGCCAATACCTTGCAGAATATACGGAATGATAATGTCTGATAAAGCGACATCGGGTACAAAAAGGAATGTAAACCAAAAGTGAAATAACGCAATTAGTGAAAACCCAATGATAAAAATGACTTTGGTCGAAATGGATTTCATCAGGAAAAAAGCAGCTAAAATAAGTCCGATTACGTTTCCTAATCCGTTTATGTATTGTACTCCGGCAACTCGGGATGGATCCCAATTCCAGATCGAATACATCGCCGAATGACAAAGACTCAATGTTGCTCTGCTGATATAAAACAGGAAGAATAGTAAAAACCCAATTCGGAGATTGGCGTATTTAAAAACTTCGAAATCAAAAGTGGGTCTTTTTACCAAAAGCTCTTTAAAAATAAACAAACCTCCTGTAATCAAGGCAATCATTAGCATTAAAACCATGTGCGAAGACTCAAACCAGTATTTTTTTTCGGCATAAACAAAAAAGTAAGCGCCACAAAGAATCGCCGTTAAAACCAAAATATAACTGATCCAGTCGATTTGATACAACGGAATTTTCTTTGTGATTCTATGTCCGCGAAAAGTAACCAGAATCAAAAAGACATTCAGAACCTGAAGTCCGCCCGAAACATACAACATGTATTTCCAATCGTAATGATCCAGAAACCAAACGGCGATATTCATAATAAACGGCGTTGACAATAACAGCGAGCCGTAATAAAAGGAGAAACCTATTATGATGGCGTTTTTAGAATTGAATTGCTCGATCAATAATTGTCTGATCGTAATTACCGGAAGCGCCATTAAAATCCCTTCGGCAACACGCAGCAATAAAAAGACATAAAAATTGGTAATATAGGCCGATGAAATTATCGTAATCCCAATAACGGAATAAACCGCCATGAGATAATTTTTGGCAGGGAAAAAACTCGAAAATCTACTTTCGATCAAAATCGTGGCCAGCAAAGTTCCGTAGGTAACACACATTGCAAACTGCAAATCTTCGGGCTCAATGTCCAGAAAACTTGCTGCATAGGTTACGTTTGAAGTATAAACTCCCAATAAAATCATGGAATGCAAGAGACAGACAAACAAAATAATAATGATTGCCCATTTTGGAACCCAGGATTTAAAAATACTTTTATCTTCCATTTTATTGGTGTTCGGCGATAACGGTGATATTCATTCCGGCTCTTAAAAATTCAGCGTGTTTATTGGTTTCTTTTAATTGAATACGAACCGGAATTCTTTGTTCGATTTTCACGAAGTTTCCTGTTGCATTATCCGGTGGCAATAACGAAAATCTCGCACCACTTGCAGGAGATAATGAAGTGATCATTCCTGTAAATTCTTTACCACTCAAAGCATCGGCCTGAATGCGAACTTCTTGACCCACGGTTAAATATTGCAATTGTGTTTCTTTAAAATTGGCCGTAATCCATTTTTCTTTACTTACTATCGAAAGCAACGATTGTCCTTCTTTGACCATTTGGCCAGGTTGTAAAGTTCTTTTTCCAACCCAACCGTCATATGGCGCGGTAATTATGGTGTACGAAAGAAACAATGCCGCATTATCAGCCACAGCTTGTTTCGATGCTATATTGGTTTGCATCGTAGGAACATTGGCCTGCGCCTGAGAAGTACTTAAATTCGAAGACTGAATTCTTTCTCGCATTTCCTGAAAATGGGCTTGCGCCGATTCGTAATCTGCTCGTACTTTCTCTAATTGTTGCGATGTTGCGGCTTCGTCTTTTACCAAAGCCTGGTAACGTTCGTATTCTAATTTTGTTTTCCAAAGATTGGTTTTGGCTGCAGCCAATTGCGATTCTCCAATTGCGGTTGAACTTGCTGTTGTAGCCACATTTTTCTCGGCCACAACGCTGCTTTGTTTCGCGCTTTGAACATCGGCCAGCGCCACATTCAATTTTGATTTGTATTCTCGATTATCAATCACCACCAAAGTATCGCCTTTATGTACAAACTGATTTTCATCAAAACGAACTTCCTGCACATAACCAGTAATTCTGGACATTATTGGCGTTACATATTGCTCAACCTGCGCGTCATTGGTTTCTTCGTGATTACTATTGAACACATAAAACCAAATCCCTAAAATGATTCCGCTTGCTACTAAAATGCAGGCAATAACTGTTATTAATACATGAAACGTTCTGTTTCTTTTAGTTTCATTTTTTATCTTAACCATAAACTCTATATCTTTTTCTATTATCTTGATTCTATTCTCTTGATTCTAACTTCTTTCTTCTTGCCTCTATTCTCTTTCTTCTTAAACTAAATCTCGCTTGGCATTATTCCGGCCGTATGAAGTAATTCATAATGTTTAAGAATCGCATCCAATCGGGTAGAGATCTTATTGTATTTTGCCTGTAATAAAGCATTGTCAGCATCGACCATTTCGGTTATCAAAACCAATTGATTTAAGTATTTCAGTTTTACAATTCGGTAATTTTCATTGGCCAAATCCAAAGCTTTGTCAACCACCACAAATTTTTCAAGGATTTCCTGATATTGTGTATGTTCTTTAAACAACTTGTCCTGAATTTCATCTTTTATAATTTCAGACTGCATTTTTTGCCATTCGATTTGCGTCGTAGCTTGCTGAACTTTAGTTTTGTTTTTATATAAAGCCGAAATATCAAAATGCGCTTCGATACCAATTTGGCCTAAAGTGTACAAATACGGATTTGGCGGAAAAAATTTGTAGTTCGGATAATAAAAACCATAATTACCAAAGAAATTGACCGTTGGCAGATAATTTCCTTTCACCAATTTCAGTTCTGTTTTTTTGATGTTTAATTCCTGGCTGGCGATTCGCATTTCTTCATTCTCAAAAGCTTTTTGTAAATAAAAATCATACGGATCCAAGCCATTCATTTTATCCATATTGGCCGTAGTATCGATCGCTACTTCTTCGTTTTCCGGAAGCTGAATCAAAGTTTTTAAATCATGCAAGGCGATTTTTATATTTTTGGAATTCGTCAAAGAGTTTAATTCACGATCAGAAAGTTGTAATTCTGCCCTAAGCACTTCGTTTTTGGTAACGGTTCCGTGTTTTTGCAAGGACTGAACTTCTTTTAATCGGCTTTTTTCTTCTTTGATGTTTTCTTCAAAAATCTTCTGAAGTTCCATCATTTTATAAATCGCCAGATAATTGGCCACCACTTCAAGCTCGATATCATTTTCGGTCTTTTCGGTTTTTATTTTGGCAATTTCGTTTTCCTGATTGGCAATTTTAATGGCGTTATTAATCTTGTTTCCAGCATAAATTGGCATTTTAAAAGTAGAATTCACCTCATAAATTTCAGGAATCGCCTTCGTTACCTCTTTGTCTTTCAAAAAACCGCTTCCTTTGAATTCCGTAATATTGGTAATTCTAGAATACACACCGTTTAATTCGATATCCGGCAAACGGAGTTCTTTTCTTTCTTTGATGTTTTGCTCTGAGAGCGTAGTCTCTAATTGAGATCTAAGGATTTTTTTATTGTTTTCTTTGGCCAGTTTCACTGCTTCACTTAACGAAACCGAATGAATTTCCTGTGCTTGTACATTACTGAATGTTAATACGATTATAAATATCAACACGATTTTGAGAAAACAATCTTCTGTAGAATTTGTTGTTTTAAGGAACATGAATATTTTAAGATTTTAATACTGCAAAGTTCCTGCATTTTTTTGGTGACTGATAATTCTAAAAAGTCAATAACATATTCATTTCGGACAAATGTTAAAATTTTATTTCCCGAAAACGTTATATTAAAATATTGAAAAACAACACGTTGTAAAAAAATATATAAATTTGGGTTTCACGCAGATTTTAAACAGATGTACGTAGATTATTTTATTTTGAAGTGAAAATCTCTCGCAGATTTAGTAGATTTTTGATATTGATTATCTGCTAGATCTGCTTAAATCTGTAAAATCTGCGTGAAATAAAAAATTTTACTTCCTTTCTAAAATCTCTTCCCTATTTAAGTAATCAGAAGGTCTTTGTCCGAGGAATTTAAAGAAAGTATTACTGAATGTCGGAACACTATTATAACCAACTTCCAGCGCTACCTCTTTTACCGAAAGTTTTCTTTCTAATAAAAGCTCAATTGCTTTTAGAATTCTTCGAATGGTATAATATTGAATGAATGACATATTAAGGTCTTTCTGAAACAAGCGATACAAAGAGCGTTCGCTATACCCAAATTGATGTGCAACCTCAGCAAACAGAATCGTTTCGCCCAGATTATTCTCTATATGGCGCAGAATTTTACTCAAACGCGGATCTTTGGGCTGCGGTAATTCTAAAGGTAAATTGGTCAGGCAAATTTGAGGTAATATTGCTTTGATGGCTTTGGCAATGGCAAAATTCGGACTTCCTTTTTTAAGATCACCATTCCACCTATTGGTAAAAAGCATCATTTGCAATAATAAATTATTGACCGGGTAAATACCCTCACTTTTATAAAATATATCTTCGTCTTTTTCAACCGGAAAATATAAGTTTCGCATGGTCACACTTTCAGATTTTGGCTCAATACTATGCGCAACACCACTGGGGATCCAAATAAAATGTCTTGCCGGCAAAAAGTATGTTTTGGTTTCTGTTGTTACAAAAACTACATCACCTTCGGCATATAACAATTGCGCTTTATCATGTTTGTGTGTGGGCACAAACAATTCACCCATCAGATCGTGGTGACAGTAAATGCTTTTTTTATCGGCATCTACTTTCTTGATATAGTATTTATCTAGTTTCTGACCGGAATGTTCCATTGAGATAATAATGACATATAAATATAAGAAGAAATAAATAGTTTGGAATATAAAATAGTGTTGATTTAACCGCAAAGTCCGCAAAGATTTTTAAAGTATGCTTTTTAGAAAACACAAAGTTCGCAAAGCTTTGTCTTGATCTAGCTTTGCGAACTTTGTGTTTTCTATGCGTAAAGTAAAATTAAATCTTGGCGTTCTTTGCGGTTAAATCGGATCAAGAACAAACCTTGGGGAGGGAATGTCAAAATAAAATAAGAAATTTGCACTTTAAGAATAAAAGATGACCCCTATTGAACTTTTAAAATTTAT
>NZ_JBKQBJ020000022.1:0-91051 GCF_046825355.2 Flavobacterium sp. C3NV
ATTATAATACTTCCATTTATTATCTTTTAACTTATTGATAGTATTTCCCTCTGAAACTATATTTTTCCCATCATAATACTTTACGTAAAACGATAATTTATTTAATTTATTAGTTACCATTTTTGAATCTATTACACCATTTTTATAATAAAAAATAGAATCAATAAATTCTGCTGGATTCCCATAAATTTTCGAAACTATTTTTCCTTCTGCATCATATTGAATAATTTCTTTTGTATTTTTTTTACATGACAATAAAATAAAAAATACTAACAGTATGACCTTTTTATATGCATTCATTTTTTTTGTTTTAATCAGCGTTATAATATTTTCCCCTGCTCTCCGAAGTGTTCCTTATTCGAGCTGCGCAAATGTCTCTGGCTTTGCGCTATTTTAAACAAATTTAATTGAAAAATGAAAAACGCTGAAAGTCTCCGACTTTAATACTGAATTAATATAATTTATATAGAGTTAAAGATTTTGGATCTAAAACATTTACTATTGGATGATCAACTTTTTCAATTTCTAATAATCCTAAATCATTAACTTTGAGACATTTTCGCAACTTTTCATGAGAACTCTTCGGGGAGTGGGGTTTTCTTATAAGGAAATGGCTCCGAACATCAGCATTATCCCAAGAATGATAAAACCAATTCCAGCCATATAACCTCCAAAAGTATGCGCAGGAAAAGTCTTATTCGGATTTTTATATGTATAAATTATCACGAAAATACCTGCGACTATAAATGCGAGTGATTTTAAAAGATTCATGGATTACTATTTTGTTTTAATGCTTGGTCTTTTGCCGTATCTATACTTTGGTCAATTATAGAGGTTGCTGCCAATTTAACGGCTTCGTTTGTTACCTTACTGTCAATTTGCGAACCTGCAATCTGGCCAACCGCAAGACCTGTTAGTCTTATCGCGGCATCGCCGCCTTTTCCCCGCTCTGCGAAGTGTTCCTTATTCGAGCTGCACAAATGTCTCTGACTTTGAGCCGTTTTAAACAAATGTAACTGAAAAACGAAAAACTCTGAAAGTCTCCGACTTTAATACTGAATTTAATATAAATTATATAGAGTTAAAGATTTTGGATCTAAAACATTTACTATTGGATTATCAAATTTTTCAATTTCTAATAATCCTGAATCATTAACATAATTACCTGCACTACAATAAATATACTCCGAAGCTTTTGCAACCAATCCGGCTCTCACAGGATTCAAATGTATATAATGCAATTTAGACCACATAAAGGCTGTTGAATAAATTTCCTCTGCATGATTTCCATATTGCCAGAATTGATATTCTTTATTACGCTGATGTTTTTGAGCTGCAAGTTTAAAACGTTCCAGCATCCATTCTTTTCTGCTTTCAGGACTACTTTGAATTTTATCTAAAATATTTTTTGCAATAAACTTTTTAAAATCCCTAATTAAATCTGACAATTTCCCTTCTTCAGACTGAACAATTAAATGAATATGATTGCTCATAATAACATAGCCATACAAAATCATTCCTTTATTTTTAATACAATAATCGAAACAGTCAATTACAATGTCTCTGTACGTTTGACGCGTAAAAACATCAATCCAGTCTACAACTGTTGATGTTATAAAATGAGGTAATTTTTGATCTCGAATTATATATCCTTCTTTCATTTATTTTTTTTTTCGTATAAAAATAATCGTTTTTATCTTACAAAAAATATTTTTAGAAAGCTTACAGTGAAAAGTCGGGAGACTTTTATTAGATGTAAGATTCATTAGATAAAAAAAATTGCGCAAAGTCAGAGACATTTGCGCAGCTTTTCATGAGAACACTTCGGAGAGCGGGTTTGCGCAGCTTTTCATGAGAACACTTCGGAGAGCGGGCATCGTATTTAATTTGTATTTACTAAACCAAAAAAACTTGGAAATAGAATTAAAATAAATATGTATACAATTACAGTTAATCCACTAATCAAAAAATAATTAAGCCCTAAGTTTTTAATGTTTTTATTTTGATAGAAATCTAAAAGTAATTGATGCTTGTCGTTGAATATTAATAAAAAATAGTTTGGCAACAAGAAAATTAAAAAGCTCGAAATAATAGTTAGGTATCTGCTCTTTGAATAAAATGCATGAAGAAAATCAAAGTCAACATGAAATGCCGTAATTAATATTAGACAAATTAAAAAACAGTTTAAAATATTAATACTTGTTAAAACTATAAGTGATAATATCAAAGAAAATTTACTCTCATTTTGGGCACTACTAATTTTAAGAAATAAACTTACCCAAATTTTATAATATATTTTTATCATGTATTTATTATTATTATTATTATTTATTGAGACATTCAATATAATCCCCAACTTATTTGTGCAACTCCAATTGCAATCCCTACTGGATTAGATACTTTTAGAAAAGTTGTTACGACACTAACTGTTCCACTTGCAAACGAAATGGCATCCGAGAGTTTTGGTGTTTCTCCTTTCGATACCGAATCATATATTTTAAACCCGCTCTGCGAAGTGTTCCTTATTCGAGCTGCGCAAATGTCTCTGACTTTGCCCCCGCTCTGCGAAGTTTTCCTTATTCGAGCTGCGCAAATGTCTCTGACTTTGCGCCATTTTAAACAAATGTAACTGAAAAACGAAAAACTCTGAAAGTCTCCGACTTTAATACTGAATTTAATATAAATTATATAGAGTTAAAGATTTTGGATCTAAAACATTTACTATTGGATTATCAACTTTTTCAATTTCTAATAATCCTGAATCATAAAATAAAAAGTCGCAAAGTTATTCGTGTAAACCACTTTACTTTGCGACTCTTTTTTTTGATTAATCATTTTCCTCTTTAAAAAACGACGAATTTGCGTTTACAAATACTTCTTATCTTTTAAAGGACTTTTTACATTATGAAGCAGATCATCTGCAATTTGAATCATTCCGCTGTTGTTTGGGCCTCCCCAAAGTGCTCTTCCAAATATGTAACTAATGGTATATTCTTCCCATGTAGTACAATATTTTTTCAGTTCAGTAAATGATTTTCTCAGATATTCTTTCATCTCTAATTCCGAAAGATAGCCCGCCTCATAACAACAACGTGATAAAAATGCTCCTCTGCCGTAATTCCATGCAGCATCTTTGATCTTTTTTATTTGCGCTAAATCTTTAATCACATTTTGCTCTATAAGCTCAGGCACTACATTGTTAAGATTACGATATACATCCAGATACTTCCTGAAAATGTCTTCTTCTGCAGGTAAATTCGACTTTAAAATCGTAACATAGTTCTCTTTATTTTCGAAAGCATCATAAACGATATCTATATATTGATCCTGATTTCTGTCCTGCAGATCCAAAAGTATTTCTGCTGCACCTTCTTTATCATAGATACCCCAATAATCTTCTAAAAGCGTCTTTAATGTCGATTTACTAAGTCCGGTTTCATACGAATTAAGATAAGCAGATTGTTGTTCAGCATACATAGCACTAACTAATAAATAGTCCAATTGCTGGCCAACTACTATATTTTTATCATTTAATCGAATGCTTTTAAACGCATTGAAAATCTTTGAAAATATGCCCATTTGTCTTTATGCTACTTGTAGATTTGGAAACTTGTTTTGCAATACTTTTACGAAATTCTCTCCTACTACCTGATATTTTGCTCTTGTTAATAATTGTTTATTCAAATTAAAAATATCTGTTGGATCCGGAACATAATGCAATCTGTCGTGAATTTCAAGTGCCAAAGGATTTCCATCTATATTGAATGTAATGATATGAGTTTTTGGTAAATATTCTTCAGAAGATTTTGAGTACAATCCTAATTGTGATTTTAGAATACCGCCATATTCAAGTTTTGCATCTTCGATACGGAAATTATCAAAAACAACGTGCTCGTCTAATTCTCCAACAGCATCAGTGCTAAAAAAATGCAAATCATTACCACTCAAAACCCAGAAACATTCAGTTTCTACTCGTTGCAATTTTACGCCTACAGCAGAAAGTGCCACATTTTTTATTCCGTCAGTTACAACTTCCTGAACTTTATTGGCTTTGGTCTGAGGAACAGATCCGGAGGTGTAAGCATCTATCGATTTCCCTTTTAACCATTGTGTTAATTGCTGAAAATCTTGTTTTAAAACTTCTTCTTTATGAAGATCGTATTTTGTTCTTTCAAGATCTAAGTCAATTTCTGATTTTGCGGCTGCATGTTTTTTGTTCATGTATACCATAAAAATGATACCGGCAATTACTAGTACAACAGGAATTAAAAAAAGTGGATTCATAATTTAATTTATTTATTAAAGGTTAATTGGTTTTACGTCTTTGTTTTTGTCTTTTCCAAAAATGCCATACAGAATCAAGCATACTAATAAAAACAGAATTATTTTTCCGCCATATTGCGTATAAAATCCTGATTTTAAAAGTTGTTCTTTATCTAATTTATTGGTGCTGATTATTTTTTCAAGCTGTTCATCAGAGAGTTCGTAATATCTGTCAGAATCCGGTTTTGCTAATACCAGCTTTGGTTCCTGTGTGATCCAAACCGGAATCCAGGCAATACTATATTCCTGATGCAATCGGGCAAGATCTAAATGTGTATTTGATTCTTCTTTTGAGAGGTATTCGTCTGTATTGGGTAAATCTGATACAATTTCTAATTTGTCAATTTTTCCAATTGGTATTCTTGCTTTGGCTAAAGCCAAATTGTAAGAGCAGAAAGTAATAATCGTTGTTAATAGAATTTTTTTCAGGTAAGTCATTATTTATTGGTTTAGTATTTTTTTTGGGTTTATTTGGATTAGTATTCAATTTGCAACAACAAAAAATGATATGTTAAAACACTAAAAAAAGAATATTATTAAAAGCTTCTTTAACATTTTTGTTCAAATATATTTAATTTTTCTTACAATATAGAATAAAAAAAATTAGATTTTGCATTTTAATAAAACACAAAATCTAATTTCTAAAATGTATATTCTTTTTTGTTTTAATGTTAAACTTAACGTTACAAAAAATTAATATTCACGAAAAATACCATTTAATTATCCCGTAATTTAACCAGTACAATATTTGGTTTTGGTGCAGGTTTCATGCCTGTTCCCATATAAAAACTGGTATGTGGCGGCTGATTATATCCCACATTTTGCCATGCAACACTTAGTCTGTATTGCGGATCGTGCATCAAAGTATATTGTCTTATTTCGGTTGGAATTGTAGTCGAATAAACTCTAAGCTCTGTATTATCTTCAGATCTTAATATTAATTCTTCGCGCCAGTCCCCTAAAATATCTGCAGAAAGTGCCGGTGTCGATTTTGTACCATTGTTTGATGCCGCTCCTGTTGCAGTAAATAATCGGCCTGCGTTGTATTTGTCTATGTAATTTGAGTTCAGTAATTCTCTTGAAGAATCTCCATCCCAATAAATTAAAAAATTGATAGAGCTTGGTGCTTTTCCTATTTCATTTCCTTTCATGTCATGCAAAAAAGGAGATCCTGACCACCAGCATTGCGCGCCTTTTCGGGTTGGATCTATATTGTCTGCAACTCCTCGCCCAACATCTTCGTTTATAGAACCGGTAAACAATACTTTTCCGTCAGCAGCAGAAAAAAGTGTTACACCCGGCCCTGTCGTTCCGTTTTCTATTTCATGAATCCCAAAAACCTCTAAACCGGGAACATCAAGATCAAAATCTGAAACGTGAAGTGCATCTCCGTGTCTAAAACCTGTCGTATACAAACCTTTTCCGTCATCATCGACACACATCGATCCGTAGATAATTTCGTCTTTTCCGTCGTTATCCACATCTGCAACCGTTAATCCGTGATTTCCCATTCCGGAGTACGGATTCTCAGCATCTTTACTATCAAAAACCCATCTTGAAGTCAATTTCTTATCTCTAAAATCCCAGGCTGCCAAAACGGTTCTTCCGTAATAACCACGGCACATTACCACACTTGGATGAACGCCGTCCAGATAAGCAATACAAGCTGTAAAACGATCAATCCTGTTTCCTTTGGTATCATTTCCTCCACTTCCGCCATGTCCGCCCCAACCGGCAAGATCACCGCGTTCCGGAATATAATCGACGGTGGTAATTAGTTTTCCTGTTCTTCCGTCAAAAACCGAAAGGTATTCAGGGCCTTTTAGAATTTTACCCAAAATAGGAGAATTGGGGTCGCGTTCTACCCAGTCTTTTGAGGCATCGCCAACCACATTATTCTCACTGTCGGTAGTTCCGTCAGCCGTTTTACAGACAAATTCTGAAATTCCGTCACCATCTAAATCATACACCATAAATTGTGTATAATGTGCGCCTTCGCGAATGTTTTTTCCGAGATTAATCTGCCATAAAAATTTCCCGTCTAAAGTATAGGCCTGAAATATGGGTGGGTCTGTAATTCCGGTATGTGAGTTATCGTGCGCCTTTCCGGTCATGTGCACAATCAGGTCGTATCTTCCGTCTCCGTCTAAATCCCCCACCGAGAGATCATTTGGAATATATCCTTCAACCGGTTTTAGTTTAATAGATAAATAATCTTTATCCGGACTTTGTGCAGCAATGCTAAAACTTCCTTTTGCATCAGTTTCTTTTCCTTTAAGAACTGTTTTTACAAACCAGGTGTTTTCTTCCTGACTATTGGCTTTGGTATCTACAAAATTAGTAGCACCCAGAATAGGTTTATCATTAAGTTTAACAGCTTTTTTAGTACCGCTTTTTCGGTATAAATTAAATGCTAAATCGTCAGAATCAGTTCCAAAAACTCTCCATCCTATAAAAAACTGACCTTTGTCTTTTACAGCAATAACGCCCCGATCCAGGTTTTCCATTTGCCTTTGAGCGAATGAAACTAAAGTTGATAAAAGAAATAATATTAAAATTTTATTCTTCATGATTGGTGTTTTTTATGGTTAGTTATTGGCCACGGATTGAACGGGTTTTAGCTGGTTTGCACTGATTTTTTTTTAAATCTCTCGCAAAGACGCAGAGGCGCAAAGTTTTTATTTTTATATTGTTTATCATCGCACACGGATTACACGGTTTTTTGACTAGTTTGAACTGATTTTTTTTTAATCTCTCGCAAAGACGCAGAGGCGCAAAGTTTGTTTTATAAGTTTATTACTTTGCGCCTTTGTGGAGAATATTTAAGCTCTAAAAATTAAAATAAAAAATCTGCGACAATCCGTTCAAACCCGTCTAACCCGTGGCCCATCAAATCAAAACATCTTTTTAAATCCTTCGCTTTGTATTTTCCATGTTCCGTCTTTTGGGAAACCAGGATTCTCTTCTGTGCTTCCATCCCAACCGGCGCACATCATGGCAACAGCGGTTAACAATCCTCCGTTTCCGGGAAGGTAAAGTGTTAATCTTTCTGCCTGATAATTGTGTCCGTTTTTTAAATACGTATTTGTCGTTACATTCATAAATAATGCATCAACAGCTTTTTCGGGCATTTGTAAACGCGCTGCCGACATGGCTGTCATTGGAAAATCCCATCCCCATGTTTTATCCCATGTCCACGTTTTCCAAACCAGATCGAAAGTATTTTTCATGATTTTTTTATCTAAAAGCGATGTTTCCGGAAGCATCCCGAAAGTTCCTAATACAGACGGATGATCGGTTTTGAATTCCGGATTGGTATACGAATCTTTGGCACTTTCTGTGGCCAGATATACCTGATCTAAAACTGGTAACGGAGATAATTTTGCCAAAACGTTTTCCCATTTTTCCGGTACTGTTTGGTTTAATTTTTTCTTCCAGGCGATTGCTGTTTTCAAAGCCCAGTTCCAATAGGCTAATTCATAAGTTGGGTTGAAAGTTTCCATTGCCTTAAAACGTTCCTGAGCCGGAATAACACCTGGCCCTAAAACATAACGATCTGTTTTGCTGTCGTAATGGGCAAAAGAAGCCATGAAATCTGCGGTTGCAAAAACACGCTCGCTATATAAATTTAAAGTTGCTGTGGTAGGTATGGCACGATAAATCAATTCAGCATAGGTAATAAAATGTGGCTGTTGCCAAATCAAAAATGAACCTACAGATGACGGACTTTCGTTCCCGTCTGCATCTACCATTTTCTGCCATCTTGCGCCTTCAAAACCTTGTCTTTTTGCTATGTTTTTGGCTTTTTCAAAAACTTTCTGATACCACGGTAAACTCTTCTCTAGCAATTCTGGTCGGTTCCAGAGTGCAAAGTGAACACCGTGCCACCAATGCATTTCTAAATGCGGTTTTCCGTACCAACTATTATACGTTAAACCTGTTTCCTGAGGCGGCACTTTTCCTGTACATTGCACCTTAGTCAAATATTGCGAAAGGATTACTCTACGTTCCAATTCTTTGGCACGCGGATCTGTACTTCCTGAAAAATCTACGGCAGCGCCACTTTTCCAGAATTGTTCCCATCCTTTAATACTACTATTTTGAATCTCTGCGAAAGAAGAATTGGATATTTTTTTATCTGCTAAAGCAAAAAGACAGCTTAATTCTAAAGTATTTGTATTGGCTGCTTCGATCACAAAATAATGATCTGCAGTTTTTTTAATTTGTGCATTTCCTTTCCAGTTCAAATTCACATTATATGAAATACTATCCATAACATGGGTAACAACGGCTTCTGTTTTAGACTTTTCGACAAGAGTACTTTTATAATCCTGCTTGCCTTCGTATTTTGTTCCCATATCTGCCCAATCTCCTGTTGGAAACGGAATTCTTAAACTAATTTTTAAGCGTTTTTGCTGTAATAAATCTGATTTTACTTTTACTCCAATGACATCTTTTTCCTGATGAGAAGCCGTAAGAACGGTAACCGGAATACCTTCTACTTCAAAATAACTTTCGATTTCTCCTGTCCATAAATTCAGTTTTTGGGCAATCGATTTAATGTCTTCGGGTTTTGCCGGACTTCCGTCTTTTTTAGTAATCTCAAATCCTAAATTTCCCAATTGCAATAAATGCGGATTCTGGCGAAACCAATTCACCGCTTCGACTTTTCTGGCTGGTTCCTTTATCTGAACCGTGTATGAAATATCCCTGCCATATTGCTTGTAATCTCTCAGGGTTTCCGAAAATTTATAATTATTGGTATTTTTATAACTGTCCCAACCCCACTCTGATTGTGTTCCTAACGGGATTCCGTTTTGGTATTTTTTAGGGAAAGTCTGCAAACCGGTAGCATCAACAGTAAAAGCAAAAGCACCGTTACCCACAGTGAGCGAAGCCAAAGTATCGATAGCCGTAATTTGTATATTATGCCTTGTTACTAATGCTTTTCGATCAATTTTCTGCTGAGCCGACAATGAAATCGAGAATAATGATATAATTATTAATAGATGTTTTTTCATTTGGTTAGGTTTATAGTTTCAGGTTGAGATAAAAAAAAAATTAACCGCAAAGTGCGCAAGGTTTTTATCTCCAATATTTGTTAAAAAATTAAGTTCGCAAAGCTTTATCAATACAAAGCTTTGCGTGCTTTGCGGTAAAATTTTAAGCGGTTTCATGTTTTTATTTTAATAGGTCATCTAATTTTATTATTGGCTCGATTTATATGTCGTCCCTACGGGACTCGAATGATAGTAGCTATAAATGTTTCTATAAATATATCGCTCCTCTGGAGCTTAAAATTTCTATTTCAAAATCCAAAATCTATATTCTAAAATCTACACTCTATATTCTACATTCTATATTCTACACTCTATATTCTACATTCTATATTCTAAATTCTATACTCTATACTCTATATTCTATATTCTAAAATCTAAAAATCACCTCACCAAAGTCAAACTCATCAAACCAATCACCACATCGTTGGCAATAGTTTTTAAAGTCAGGTTTTTTAATGTTTTATTTTTATCTAATGGTAAATCTAAAATCGTTCCTGCGCCACCATCGACTCCATAACTCGTGAATCCTTTTATGGTTTTAAAATCTTTGAAATCTCTCGAAATTTCTCCTGTTTTAAAATAAACTCTTGGCGGTTTTGGGGCATCGGTTGTAAAAGCCAAGCCATCAATAAAATAATCCTGCTCGATGGGCCACCAGTTTTCGGGGTTTTTTAAAAGCAGAATTTCTGAAGTTCCGTCCGTATAATTAATGGTAATTTCTCCGTTTGTGATGCGGCTTTGCATTGGGTTTGTGGTTCCTGCGAGCATGAAATACGCATGTGACGCTTTTCCGTTTAAGGGAATATTGATGCTTTCAGGAAAATTATCCCACATAGATGTGAAGATGATATTTTTTTGATTTTCATCAGAAGGTGTCTGAAACGGAATTCCGTTTGGAGTTGTAATCTGTCCGTTTGCTTTTGCTTTTTCGCGTAAACCTTTGTCATCGATTTTTACGGAAATATTCGGATAACACCAATTCCCGATTCCTTGTTTGGGTAATTGTAAAGTCACCGTTTGCGGTCTTGGCGATAAATATTCATAATTGAAAATATCCGTCACTTTTGAGTTAAAAAATGATGCTAACGAAATTGTTTCTGCACGTTTGGATTTGTCCAATGGCGCGTCCCAGTTTGTAGCTTCTTTGTTAGATATATTATCTGATTTTACATTTGCATGAATGGGTTTCCACCAGGATAATTCTCCCTGTTTCAATTCTACAAAAAAGAGTTTATCACCTGCCGAATTCACTTTTGCCTTGAGCGAATTTTCTGTTTTGGAAATTTCACTTAAAACTAATTGCGGATCGTAAACTGAAATTATTTTAGCTTTAGAAGTTTTCAATTCTACTATTTCATTTACAGTATAATTTTCTTTTGAAGTTACTTCTTCTATCAAATCGCCTTTCCATTTAATGGTAATTTCATAAGAGGCATTATAAGGAACTTCGATACTTATTTTTGGATTGCCGATGTTTTCGGAAACTGATTTCCACAAAACTGATTTTCCGTTAACGGTAATATTTTCTACAGTTTCATAAGACGAATTCAAAACCAGATTTAAATTCATTTTAGCCGAAAACTGATTTTTGATCTGATATTTTTCTTCTTTATTTTCTCTTTTAAAATCAATCGAGATGTCCGGAATTTGTAAAGAAGCTTCATTCCATTTTTGAGGAAATCCGGGTTTGATGGTTAAGACCTCAGCCAAAGCATCCGGCTGAATCCCAAAAAGTCCTTCGACCAAAGTTCTTGAAGCCATACCAATAGGATCGGCAAAATCGCGATACAATTCGCCACGCATCGCATCCTGATACAAAAGCTGTTCGAAACCTCCGGGAGAAGCTCCTAAATACATACTTTCTACCAGAGCACTTTCCCACATTGTAAAAGCTTTTTCTGATTGTCCGCCTTGCCAAAATGCCAATGAAGTATGCAATTGTTCGGCTAAAGCCACATTATTTGTCGACCATGTATAAGGCTGCCAGTTGGTGGTACTAATAACATAAAGGTCTTTTTTATCCAATCCTTCTGCCGAAATCGGGATATGCGGAATCTGATTGTTCACATAATCCAGCATTTGATAACTCTCGAAAGGATTCGATAATTCTGAATCGATCGTGTGGTAAATGCTCCAGATTCCCGGTGTATCGTGCAATAACCTGTTTCCTAAAGCGTCTTTGTATTCGGCAAAAATTCCTTTATTGGCCACCCAAAGCTCACTGTTTGTGGCTTTAAGAATTTTATCAGCTTCTTTATTAAAAGGGTTTTCATCCTGTTGAATTTTCTTTGCAATTTGGGCAACTGTTTTGTTCGCGTAATAATTGTACGCCGAAGAATGAATGACTCCGCCCCCGCTGTATTGCAAGGCATCACTCGCCCAAATTGAAGCGTATGCGTCGTATAATCCGTCTCCATCTGGATCGAAATTTCTTTTTTCCCAATTTAAATGTCTTTGAATGGTTGGCCACATTTCCTTTATGAAAGCCGTATCACCCGTCCATTTAAAGTGTCTGAGCATCTGATCTATAAAAACCAGATTCATATCATAATGATGGGCAACGTTATTCTTATTCGGACTTCTGCTGATATATCCGCTACTGAACATTGATGTCCCTATTTCTTCTTTTTGGCGGGCTAAATTTCTTTCTTCATCCAACACAATCGGGCCACTTTCCGGACTTGTCACTTGCGAATTGCTATAACTGGTAAAATGCGTTTTTGCACGATCATGCCAGCCCAAAGGATCTGCAGTATAAGCACCTCGCCACGCATTTAGATACATTCTCCAGGCAATGGCACCATGAAGATAGGCTGGACTTTCCCAAATCCCGTCGGCAGCGATGGCAAGGGCAGATCCTAAAGTATTGATATAAGGATCCGGAGTCGAAACCTTTACTCTATTGGCCAAAAACTGTGTTTGCTGAACTGACTTTTCGTAAAGTTGTGCTATATTTTTCTGGTTGTAATTTGTTTGGGAATCTTCTGCCAAAAACAGCCAATAATCACCTTTTTCTGTGATTGATTTTATTTTTCCTGTAATGAGACTCAGTGATTCGGGATTTGAATTGTAAAGTTCTAATGGGGTTTTCTGAGACTTTGCATTGGCCAAATGTGTTACAGATTCCGGGAAAAATCCGCTAAGGCTTTTATTGTTTCCTGTTTTTTGTTTGTTGCTTTCTGAACCATATTCTAACAGAAATGATTGCTTTTTGATCGTGTACTTATTATTGATACAATAATCAGGCTGCAGATAAAAAACCGATTCAGGATCGGCACCAATATCGCCGTCACGGCTAAACTTTTTTCCGGTTGCTCCGCCAAAAGCCCAAATCAAACTGCTATTTTTTGATACGTTTTTACCATATACTTTTACGATAAAACCTTCGCTTTCTTTTAAGGCGACGACATCTACAAATAATTTTCCGTTTCCTAAAATCGGGTCTTCAATGGTATAATGCATCGTGCCTAAAACATATCGGGTATCAATTTTTGAAGTTTCAGTAATCCATTTGCTTTCGTTTCCGTTTACGAGACCTAACTTTAAGTTTCCTCCCATACCTGGCATATACATTGCAAACTCAGGCAAATCGCCTGTTTCTACCCTAAATCCTGTATAAGAACCATACAATGCTCTGTTGAATTTTCGGGTACCATTTTTTAAAACAAAACTATTTCCTTCCGGCGCGTAGTGTATTTTGCGTGGTGTTTTATTTTCTTGTCCAAACGTAACGAGTGAACACATTAATAAAGCTGCCAGGGTTTGAATAGATTGTTTTTTAATTTTCATAGCGTTGTAAAAAATGAATTATCCTTAAATTCGGATAATATAATTATTCTGTTCTAATTTTATGAATGCTGTAACGTGGATGCAATTTCTTTGTTTTTTAGTGGTATAGTATCCTGTACCTACCTGATTTTCGCAATATAATAATTTATAATATTCTTATTTTTTAACATCATAGTACAGGATACTTTATAAAAACAGAACTCCTAGTTTTGAAATAACATCAAATTAACTATGCTACAAAAAAGTTTCAGGTTTCCTGATAAGGCTTTCGCTTCGCTTAGCCTGAAAATGTAAATGACTTTTACCGCAAAGAGCGCTAAGGTTTACGCTAAGTTCGCAAGGTTTTTGTTTTGTATTTCGCTTTGCTTTGAGGTCGCTAAGGGATTGCGAAAAAAGTACGCAGATGAAACGAGTGGCTTGAAATTAAAAATTAAAACTTCATTGATAGCGAAGTCGAACTTTTGTTTAGTCTTTTTGAGTTACGATTATTAAAACCTATTAAACAATTACTTTTAAATAAAATATCATATTTCATGAAATCAATCAAACTATTAGCCCTGTTATCTCTGGCTTTCCTTTTTTTCAATTTCACATTAAAACAAGAAAATAAACCAACTGTTTTTATGGTGGGCGATTCTACTGTAAAAAATGGCAAAGGCGATGGTTCCGGCGGACTTTGGGGATGGGGCGATTATATTGGGCAATTTTTAGACACTACAAAACTCAATATCGAAAATCATGCTTTGGGCGGTACAAGCAGCCGAACTTTTCAGGATAAAGGTTTGTGGATTGCAGTTTTAAATAAACTTAAAAAAGGAGATTACGTCCTGATTCAGTTTGGGCATAATGATGATGGGCCTTTAAACGATAGTCTTCGTGCACGCGGAACGATCAAAGGAATCGGAAACGAAACTCAGGAAATCGATAATATCCTGACCAAAAAACATGAAATTGTTCACAGCTACGGCTGGTACATTCAAAAGGTAATTCGTGAAGCAAAATCAAAAGGAGCGATTCCGATTGTTTGTTCTCCGATTCCGCGAAACGACTGGAAAGAAGGAAAAGTACCTCGTAACAATACATCATATGGTTTATGGGCCAAACAAATTGCAGAGAAAGAGAAAGTGACTTTTATCGATTTGAATGATAAAATGGCTCTGGAAATGGAAAAACTAGGCGAACAAAAAGTAACGGGAACTTACTTTTATAAAAAAGACCATACGCATACCTCAGCAAAAGGTGCGGTACTTTCTGCTTCGGTAATTATTGATCAATTAAAAGAAAGCAAAAACTCTTTGAAAAATTACATCTTAAAAGACCCAAAAATTGTGCTTCCTGCCAAAAAGAAAGTGTATCTAGTTGGAGATTCTACAATGGCCAACAATAATGGCGATCAAAATGCCGTGGGTTGGGGAGTTCCGTTTCCTGCGTATTGTGATACAACCAGAATTGAAGTGATTAATAAAGCGAGAGGTGGCAGAAGTACCCGAACTTTTGATCATGAAGGCCTTTGGGATGAAGTTAAAAATCAGTTACAACCCGGAGATTATATACTAATTCAGTTTGGGCATAATGATGCGGGGGCTATTGATAAGGAAAAATTTAGAGGTTCCCTTAAAGGAAATGGCGAAGAAACGCAGGAAGTTACTCTTGCAGATGGCTCGAAAGAAATTGTACATACTTTTGGATGGTACATGACCAAGTTTATTCGCGAAGCCAAAGAAAAAGGTGCTATACCTATTGTTTTAAGCCAAACGCCAAGAAATGAATGGCCAAACGATAAAGTAGAACGAAGAAGTGATACGTACGGAAATTGGTCGAAAGAAGCTGCCGAAAAGGAAAAAGTATTCTATATCGATTTGAATGAAATAGTTGCTCTTAAATATGAAGCTTTAGGGAAAGACAATGTAAAAGCTTTTTTTCCAAAAGATCATACGCACACTGGCGCAGAAGGTGCTAATCTCAATGCATTGACCATAGCGGAAAGCATTAAAAAATTAAAAGACTGTGGACTTAGGGATTATGTGTTATGAGTTTTGAGTTATGGGTTATGGGTTATGGGTTGCTTGACAATTTTTATTCATCATAACTTCTAACTTCTAACTTTTAACTTCTAACCTCTAACTTCTAACCTCTAACTTCTAACCTCTAACTTCTAACCTCAAATTTCTCCCATAAAAAAAAACCTCGTTTAATTGCTTAAACGAGGTTTTATTTTGAATAAAAATATTATTTTTTTGATTCTTCGATAGAAACTTTTCTAAACTCTTTTAAAAGTTTTTCAATTTCTAAAGTAGCTTTACGAGCTCTTGGTCCAGCAGCTTTAACACCTTTTTCTGTTAAAGATTCAGCTTCTGCTCTAAATGTGTCAATTTCGGCGTTGATTTTTACTAATAGATCTTTCATGCTTATAATGATTAAATTAAGCCGCAAAAATAAAAGTTTGATTGATAGTTACAACATATTTCACGTTAAAATTATCAGTGTTTTTCGGGGTTCCGGTTAACATTAAATTTACTTCACTTTTTTTCTTGAAGTATAGAAGAACCAAACAACTACTAATCAATCACTTATTTATCCAACTCTAAAAAGAGAGGCTTACACGACGTGTAAAAAGCTGTTGAAAATAATTTTATTTTTTTTCTCCAAATCTTAAAAAACAGTCTCAAATTTTAACTTTTAGGCAATAAACAACCTGGAAAAAGATGAGAATTTGAGGAAATATTACTCAACTAACTGTTTATTCACGTAAACATTTTTAAAATTCACCCCATTTATTATGCTTTTATCAATGTCGGTTTTCGTTGCCTGAATATTTAAATTCTCAAATGTAAAATTGGATAAACGAACATTTGGATCATTTTCTACTCCGTAAAAAGTATCACACTTAAGATCGATATTTTTTAAAGTAACATGGTCTCCGTAAGACAACGGAACATCAGGACGTCCTTTTAAATCAAAAAATTGTTTCCAGGCAAACACAGCCAGACAGGTTTTGGCTTCTCCCTTGATATCTTCTACTCTTATGTATTCATATCGCTGTGGTGTGTCAGGTCTCATTTTTAGCCATAATAATCTCGAAGCGCCGTCTATTTTACAATTACGCATAATTACGTTTTTGTTATGAATAGATTCGCTTCCGTTTGTTAGTGCCGAATGACAGAATCCAAAATTGCAATCTTCGATGATGATATTGGCATTGGGTCCATTGTTTTTATCCTGATCTGCGTAAGGTCCTTTCCCTCCTTTTAAAGCAATTGCATCATCATTAACCGAAAGGTAACAGCCTTTTACCAAAAAGTTAGTGCAAATATCAATATCGATCGCATCTGTACTTGGCGCTTTTGAGGTGATGTGAGGCGAAAAAATATAAAGATCAAGCAGTTTTACATTATTACATTTATAAAAATGATTCGTCCAGAAACCGGAATTTATTAGTCTTACATCCTGAAGCTGCACGTTATTAGAGTTCCATATAAAAACCAATCGCGGTCTTGAAACTTCAAGATTGGTGCATTTTGGATTCTCTTTGCGTCGCGCCCAAAAAGCATCCCAATACTTTTTTCCGTTTCCATTAATGGTTCCTTTTCCCGAAATAGAAAAATTATCGACTCCGTATGCATTGACCAAAGCAGGGAAATAATCCAAATTTTGCCCTTCCATTCTCGATGGCATTATTGGGAAATCGGCGATATTATCAGAACCTTTCAAAACTCCGCCTTCTGAAACGTATAATCTAGTTTTAGGTTTAAAAAATAAAGCACCGCTTAAATAAACTCCTTTTGGTATTATAATAACTCCACCTCCATTTGCCGCGGCTTTATCAATTACCTTCTGAATGGCAACGGTTTGAATTTTGGTACTGTCCTTTCCTACTCCAAAATCTGTAATGGTGTATTTTTTGCCCAGGTCTTTCAACTGAATTTTAGAATAATCCTTAAACCAATTGGTGATTTCGCTTCCATCCGGAAATGTATCATTGGCATAATTCTGCGCAAAGGATGTCTGTGAAAATCCTATGATGCAGATTAAAATTTTAAAAATATTTTTCATTTTGGTTATGTGTTAGTGTTAGTTAGTTATTTTTTTAGGAGCTAATCCCGCTATTCGTTCCAATCTTTTCTGTCCGCCCCGGCGAACACAAAAGGATTTCCACTTCTATCGGGGCTAGGGCATTAGTTTTCATAATAATATTTTCGTCTAATTGTGTCGTTATTCAACTTTGTCAAAGTTTAAAACTTTGACAAAGTTCTCCGCAATCTTGTCATCCTGACAGAGGAAGGATCACACAAGAAATTCCGCAAAGATTAGCGATTTACTTTGTCGAGTTTCTTGCGGAGATCCCTCGTTCCTCGGGATGACAAACTGGACGTTTAGTCTTTGTCGAGTTTCGAGTGTGATCTACTTTATTTGCTTGCTATTGCTCGAGTCTCGTTCCTTGGGATGACAAACTGAATGGTCATTCTTTGTCGAGTTTCGAGTGTGATCCTTCCTCCGTCAGGATGACATACTGAACGCTTATTCTTTGTCGAGTTTCTTGCGTGATTCTCTTTCTTCGGGATGACAAACTGAACGGTCATTCTTTGTCGAGTTTCTTGTGTGATCCTTCCTGCGTCAGAATGACAAACTTGGCGTTTACTTCACCTCAACTTTAATTTTAGCCGATAATTGTTTGGCCAAAGTCGTGACGTAATTGGTAAAATATGCTGAATCTTTAAAATTACTGTCTGCGCTTAATTCCCAGCCGGCTATTGGGTAATAACTCACTTGCTGATTGTTTTTTGCAGAAAGTTTTATCAAATAAGAATCTGTTAGTTTTCCTGTTTTTGGTGCTTCGATGTAGCCTTTATATAATGCTTTTGGTACAATTACAGCAGTTCCCAAAATCCATTGGCGTTCGTAGGTCAGTTTATCATGCATTATGAAACATACAAAATCTCCGGCATTAATTACCTGCAAAGGGTTTTGATTGTTTAAATTCGAATATGCAATTACAAGTGTTTCTTTTCCTTTTAAGCCATTAACCGAAATAGTGTTTTTATAACCGTACATTCCAGGCCAAATCGATGTAGTTTCCTGTGCCTGATATTTATTTCCTGAAGCTTCCCAATTTTGATAGTTATAGCTCAAAACTGAATTTACCGGACCTTCGCTTACTATTTTGAATGTTGTTTTTTCGATATTATTTATGGTATCGCTACCAATAATTCCTAGTCTGTTGATTTTATTATCGATTAATAAAGCAAAACCTCCAAGTCCGGCTGAATTTCCGACAGGAAAAATATCTCTTCCCCAATCGTACATCACGTGATAATTGTCTTCAACAGCTCCTTTACTGTTTATACCAACATCTTCTGGTGTAATGGCAGGTATTTTTTTTCCAAAAACATCTTTTGAATTTCTTCCGTCCAGATAATGCCTGAAACCTACTTTGTCATTTTCCCAGCTTGGGCCGTCGGTTTGATATTTTTGGTAACCTAATTTTTTATGTACCTGATTGGCCATCAACACTTCATCGGTTGCGGGATGAACAGGCAGGTTCTTGGCTTCTCTCTTTCCGAATCTTGCACTTGTTTTTATTGGAAATTTAGGATCTGTATCTGACCAGTTTAAAGTTGCCGTTTTTACTTCTTTTGGCGAAAAATCAGTAACGATAAATAATTCATCCCATTTTCCGTCTCCATCCAAATCATTAACCTGTGCCGGAATTGTATCGTTTTTATATATTAAAATAGGATAAGTTCCTGTTGGGTTATTTAGGGAAAGTTGGTTTCTTTTTATCGAAATTGCCTTTTGAGGCACCTCTATATTAGAAGTGTTTTTTAAAACAATGGTATTTCCGTTTGATTTTTTCTGTGCATTACAGTTCGCAAAAATCAATACTGATAATGCAATAGGCGCGTAAAATTTTATAGTATTTTTCATTCTTTTTTATTTTTATTTGAGGGACAATTTAATCATTTAATCCAAATGAAAAACCTCTTTTAACATAATAGTTTTCGGCGAATTATCTGCATTGGTTTCCATTATATCCCCCATATAACTCCACCATTTTTTTACAATGGGATGATTAGGTAAAAAAGTCGTATCAAAATCTTTACTGATTTTCTGAACTGCAAAAAGTGTTAAGGTTGTTTCGTCTAAAAAAATACTATAATCCTGAATTCCGCTTTCTGAAAGTAAGGTTTGTAATTCCGGCCAGATTGTATCGTGGCGTAATTTATATTCGGCTTCAAAACCTGGTTTTAATTTCATTGTAAAGGCATTTCTCACTGTTGTATTATTTTCCATTTTTTCTAATGATTTTTGTTTTTTTTGTTGGGCGTAATTTTTTAAACACTTAGATGCATAGGTTTTTGCAATGTCTCAAAAAGGTGTTTCACTTGTTTCAATTCAAATAGCTTTACCACTTTTACCTTTGCCACTTTGTTCCTCTGTACCTCAGCACCTTTTAAACTATTTTAAAAATAAATGCCGAAGCCGTTTCATATTTTCCTCCTTGCGAAGCGGTAAATAAATAAGTCGCTTTCCCGTTTTGGAACAATAACTGCGGACGTTCTACCCGACCATACCGATTCAAATGTTTGGGCGCTTCAGGCTGATTGATATATTTGTTTAAGGGCTGATAGGCAATTTGAGGATCACTCCAATTCTTCCCGTCATCAGAATCCATGTACAATCCGTAATCGATCCCAAAAACGCCCATATCTCTTGCCAGCATTTTGAATTTGTTATTTTCATACCATACAAAAGCATCTTCGCATTGTTTATTATCTCCCAGTTTAGAGAAATCAATTACCGGATTGTTTTCGTATTTTTTATAAGGTCCGTGAAGCGATTTGGCAATTGCCAGTCCGTATTTTCTGTTGCCTTTTACGGGAAATTTTGGATGTTCGTAATTTTCTGTATCCAATGATTTATAATACAGCCAATATTCACCGTTTGGATGTTTTAAAAACGAAGGATTTGTGGTTAAAAGATCATCCCATTCGCCTTCTTTTCCCGGAAGCAATAATGGTTCATCAGGTCTTTGCCAGGGTCCAAAAAGAGAATCGGAAGTGGCTAAACCAATACGTTTGGTATTCATTTTTCCGTTGGAATTTCCCATGAAAAAGAGCGCATATTTTCCGTCTACAAAATGAATACTTGGATTATGACAGGTTGTGGCATCCCAAAAACCTTCGCCTCTCGGTGCTAAAATTGTACTTACATATTCATATGGTCCTTCAGGATTGTTGGCAACTGCATGGGCAATCTCAGAACTGTTAATCCATCCGCTCATTCCTTTTGCTTTGGGCCATCTGGAAAAAAACACATGAATTTTACCATCCGGACCTTCTATAGGACTGTTGCACCAAACATAATAATCTTCGAATTCTAATGCGCGTCCAACTGGTCGAAGTCTTTTTTCGAAATCAGAAAGCTTTGGATCATCCCATAAAGTAATGGCTTTCGCCGAAAATGGAAGACACATCGCTATAGCAGCGAGAGAATTTCCGATTATAAATTGTCTTCTATTCATTTTTTTTTGAATTTAAGATTTGCTACTCTTTTGGTAAACACATTTTTGTCTTCCCGAGGAACGAGGGATCTTCGCAAGAAACTCGATAAAGTAAGTTAACAATCTTTGCCGAACTACTAACGGAGATTCCTCGTTCCTCGGAATGACAAACTTTATGGTAACTTTGTTAATCTCAGTAATGTTGATGCGGTTCTCAAAATGGCATACTATACAAACTTTGTCAAAGTTTAAAACTTTGACAAAGCTTCAAAGCACTAAACCTATTTTTTATCTGTTTTAATTTCCCAATCATCTGTTCTAAAAGGTGACGCGGGTAAATTTTCTTTATTAAATAAATTAGGCTCCGGAATGGCTTTCCATGCAAAACGAACAGCAACGGGTTCTTTTACTTTTGAAGAAGAAACTACAATTGTTTTGCCTTCAATTTTGGCATCTGCCGGATAAAAAACCTGATCGTTTCCTGCTATTTCGAATTCTTTTAGATGGTCTCCATTTTGTTTTAGACCCGATTCTGCATAATCGAAAAACAATTTTGCTTTTTGTTTTTTAATTTTCATTTGGTTAAAAATTGGCCCTGAATAGACCAATTTATTTTCTCCATAGGTTTTAGCGCGGGCAATTAAAGCGAGTCTGTAACCCACGGTTTGCTTGTCTATTGGGTGAATGTTATTGGCATCTCCAACATCTGTTGTCACAACCATTCCGCTGTTTGGGATTGTTTTTAAGGACATTAATTGTGCTTCACGTATTTCGGCATTTTGTCCTTTGTGAGGTGTAATTTGTACATAATAAAAAGGGAAATCTCCCTGTTTCCATTCTTCTCTCCAGCTTTTTACCATGGCAGGAAATAAAGACCGGTACAAATAGGCTTTTCCTGAATTGCTTTCGCCCTGATACCAAATAGCACCTTTTATCGTATAATTTACCAGAGGATGAAGCATTGCATTGTACAATACATACGAGGTTTTGTTGGCTTCTTTTTTAGGCTTTTTCAATTGTCCTTTCTCAGCGTTTTGAGCAGCCGCAATTCGTTCGTTAGTAAGACTTAAATAATAGGTTTCAAGTTTTTCCTGATATACTTTTTCGTTTTTTGCATCTTCCTGCAAAATGGGCAAAAAGGCAACATCTTGTTCTAAAACGCTTTGCGCGGTCCAGGCTTCTGCTTTTGTTCCGCCCCATGAAGTCGAGATTAATCCGATGGGTACATTTAGTTTTTGATATAAATCCCTGCCAAAGAAATAGGCTACGGCAGAAAATGTCTGAATACTTTCAGGCGTACACACTTTCCAGCTTCCGGTAACATCTTCAAGTGGTGTTTGTGTCGCATTTACGGCAACGGTAAACAATCTGATATTAGGGGAAGAAGCGTTTTTTACTTCTTCTTCGTAATTTTTAACTCCGGTTTTCCAGGTTTTATCTTCTCTTCCCACAGGAAAAAACATATTCGATTGACCTGAACAAAGCCAAACCTCGCCGATTAAAATATTTCTTAAAGAGATATTATTTGATGCATTGATGGTAATGTCGTAGGCTTTGTCACTTCCGTTTGGTGTGTTTACTGCTGTTTTCCAGTTTCCATTGGCATCAGCCAATATTTCGACGGGAAGATTATTCCATCCTAAATGAATGGTTATTTTTTCGTTTGGAGCTGCCCATCCCCACAAATTAACTTTTGCGTTTTGCTGCAATACCATATTATCAGCGACTAAAGCGGGCAATTTAACCTGTGCCCATACGGAGTATTTTACACTAAAAATCAGTAGAATTAAGAGAAGTCTTTTGAAGTATATCATTGGAATATTTTTAAATACTAAAACTTTAAATTTAAAACAGTTAAACGGTGAATCTATCCTGTGCTTTCCTGTTTATTTTTAAATTAAAAATAAAAAAAGAAGCTGTCTAAAAAAAAGACAACTCCTTTAAAAAAAATAAAAAAAATTGGGAGCAAATATTTCTTAATCGTAACCCGGATTTTGAGTATAAAGACCAGGAACTGCTAAGATTTCTGATAACGGAATTGGGTATAACAATGAGTTGTTGTCGATTGTTCTAATTTTTCCTTCGGTATCTTCTGCCGCTTTCCAGGCGTTCATTGTAGTTACTGCTTTTCCTGATCTAATAAGGTCGAACCATCTTGTTCCTTCTGAGAAGAATTCTTTTCTTCTTTCTGTAAACAATTCATCCAGCGTAATATTAGATGCATTTGCTGCAACACCTGCTCTTGTTCTTATTTTATTTACAATCTCATCTACTTCTGCCTGCGATCCACCTCCGCCGTGAAGCGTACACTCGGCCATTAGCATCAATACATCTGTATAACGTGTTACCATAAAATCTACACCCCAGTCTTCACGACCGTTTCCGTATCTCGCGGCATCAATATATTTTTTGAAAACAGGTAATGTATAACTTCCTTTATAGGTTCCTGTCGCAACGGTATAACTGGTTGCTATACCATAAATTTTTCTTTTGTCTGTTGCTTCAAATAAGTTCAAAAAGCCAGTCGAAATTGGT
Source organism: Flavobacterium sp. C3NV (assembly GCF_046825355.2). NCBI lineage: Bacteria > Pseudomonadati > Bacteroidota > Flavobacteriia > Flavobacteriales > Flavobacteriaceae > Flavobacterium > Flavobacterium sp. C3NV. The sequence continues at coordinate 23,209 of NZ_JBKQBJ020000022.1, forward strand.
TTTGCTTCAAGAGCTCCCTGCGCTGATAAATTTAATGAGGCAAAATAAGGCTCGTAACCTAACTCTACCATAAAATTACCTCCTACGGCAAGCGGTAAACTTTGAGTATAAGCAATCGTTAATACATTTTCTTTATTGGTAATTCCTTCTACTTTAAAAATGGGTTCGTAATCTGTATTAAACGCATATAAACCACTTAACTTAATATCATTTAATTGCTGATACGCTTTGTCCCATTCGTTCAATCCTAATGTAGCACCATCAATGCTGTATGTTGGGCTTGAGCGTGTCATGTACACTAAACCTAATAATGCCTTTGCTCCATATTTCGTAACGCGACCAAAATTTGCAGCGTCGTATGAGGGAGCAAGATTAGGAATAGCTTGTTCAAGATCTGAAATGATCAGTTTATAAACATCTACCACCGGCGTTCTTGGTATTTTTGCAGCTTCGGTAGCGGTCATTGTTTTTTCCATTAACGGAACTCTTCCAAACCATCTTACTAAATCAAAATAACAGAATGCTCTAAGAAAACGAGTTTCGGCAATCATAGAAGCTTTCTCAGCCGGATCGGTAAAAATCTGATCTCCTTTTTCGGCTATTTTTTCTAATAACTGATTGGCTTTATTAATAGCATTATAATTACTCAAATAGGCTTCTTTCACGTAAGTGTTCGAACTTATCGAGGTATAAAAACTATTAATTCCTTCCCAATCTCTTGAAGCCTGAGTGGTTGCCAGCAAATTATCTGATCTTACTTCGCTTAAATTCAAAACCCTGTTGGCATAACCGTACGTTCCCATTCCGTGAAAAGCTACAGAATACGTTGCGTTTCTCGCCTGAACAAAATCGCCTGGTGTAGCATAGAAATTCTCAATTGTTCCCTGAGATAATGGCAATTGATCCAATTCATCTGTACAGGATGTCATTGCCAATACTACTGTTAGTAAATAAATATATTTTTTCATTTTATTTTAATTAAAATTAATGTTAAGTCCTATCACTAAAGATTTTGCCAAAGGAGCTCCTCCATAATCTACCGGTACAGAAAAATCGCTGTTTGAACTTCCTGACGTATTTACCGCTTCAGGATTAAAACCTACTTTATATTTGTTCCAGTAGAACCAGTTTTCTCCTGTTACGTACAATCTCATATTATCGATTCGGCTTAAACCTTTTATGGCTTGTCTCAGGTTATATCCAATGGTGATATTTCTAACACTCACATAATCTGATTTGTACAACCAGTCTGAATTGGCCTGATATCCAAAAGATGTTCTCCAGTTTCCTCTTACAGAAGGATCTACATTTAATGAATTTTCAACTGATCCCATTCCGGTACGGTCAATCGCTCTTCCGGTTAATCCGTAAACTGTTCCTCCGTTTTGTCCCTGAACCAAAATGTTTACATCGATATCTTTATACTTGAAAGTATTTGTGATTCCCCAGGTATATTTTGGAGTTGGATTACCCAAATCTACACGGTCATCTGCATTGATTTTCTTGTCTCCATTCTGATCAATATATCTTGGATCTCCCAAAACTAATTTGTTACCTCCAATTGTAGTTCCTCCTGCATCAATATCTGCCTGACTCACTACTCCGTTTTGCTGTAATCCAAAAATAGTATACATTGGTTTTCCAACTTCTAATTTTACAAAAGGAACTCCACCATCATAGGCATTACTAATTTCAATTTTACTCTGGCCAGGTCCAAGCGCCAAAACTTTGTTTTCGTTGTGACTTAAATTCGCTGATGTTCTCCATTCAAAATTAGGTGTCTTTACGTTTAATGAACTCAATTCAAATTCCCAACCCTGATTTTGTACTTCACCTACATTCGTCAAATAACTTGTAAATCCTGTAGCCCCAACGATAGGCACTCTTAATAATAATTCGCTGTTGTTTTTTCTGTATACTTCAAATGTTCCTGAAACCCTGTTTTTAAGAATTCCGAAATCCAATCCAAAATCGACACTTCTTGATTCTTCCCAGTGCAAGTCAGGATTTGCTATTGATGATGCACCTTGCCCTATTGCAGCTGCTCCGCCAATAGAATAATTATACGTAGCCAATGTTGCATAAGAAGCGTAACTGCCAATGTTATTACTTCCGTTAAGTCCACCGCTTGCTCTTAGTTTTAAATCACTAAGCCAGTCGATATTTTGCATAAACGCTTCCTGTTTTACTCTCCATGCTAAGGAAACCGAAGGGAAAACTCCCCATTTTCTGTCTGATCCAAATTTTGAAGAACCATCACGTCTTACACTTGCAGATAAAATATATTTTTCTTTGTAATTGTATTGCAGCCTTGCGAAATAAGATAGTAAGGTACTTTTTTCTGCATTTGTAGATCCTAGTGATCCTGTTGGCAATGTTTCTACAGTTGAACTGTTATATAATGCTCCCGAAGATAAGTTTGATCTCATGATTTCATAGGAACTGAAAGACTGTCCTAAAAGCACATTGAAATTATGATTTCCGAATGATTTATCCCAGTTCAAAGTATTTTCATTTACTAAATTTTGTCTTCTGTACGTGTTATAAGCTCCTCTAATACTTGCCTGAACATCATTTGGAGTATAACTCTCTGTTGTATTGTCTGAGTTATCAAAATTCAATGTCGTTTTCCAGGTAAATCCTTTTGCAAACTGATAACTTGCATAGGTAGAAATCAAAGTTCTGTACATCGAGTTTTTTCCAGTTCTGGCCAATGCATTTAGCATATTTGTGGTGCTGCTACCCCAGGCATATCTTGTGGTATATTTTTCTCCTGCTGCATTAGAGACACTTTCAAAAACCGGTGTTGCTGTAAGAGCTTTAAATAAAGTATTGTCTTTTCCTTCTACACCCGGATCATTTTTGATCGAATATGAAGGCGCAATGTTTATTCCTGTTTTAAAGTTTTCTGATAATTTAAAATCAACATTAGCTCTTGCTGAAAATAAGGTGTAATCTGTACCAACAATATATCCTGTATTTTTTTGATAATTGGCAGACACATAATAATTCACCACATCTGTAGCTCCCGAAGCTGATAATTGATAGTTATTGAATTCTCCTGTACGGAAAACTTTATCCTGCCAGTCGATATAATCTAATCCAGGATGTCCCGGCATATCCCATCTGTCATCATACAAATAAGTATAATATCTTGTATTGGCTGTATTAAGAGGTGCTGTTGGATTTTTCGCATTATAAGCTGCAATTCTTTCGGCATTGTTCTGGCTCGCAGAAGCCCCTGTAATTCCTGATCCTACCCATTGCGAATCGATCATGGTTTTTGCCCTGTCGATCCATCCCTGAGCTGATAACATATCTACCCTGTTGGCTTCTTTGTTTACACCGCCATACATATTAAACGTAAATTTTGTTTTGCCTTTTTTTCCTTTTTTAGTGGTAATCAATACAACTCCGTTTGAGGCTCTTGATCCGTAAATAGAAGCTGCCGCAGCATCTTTTAATACTTCTATCGATTCTACATCATTTGGGTTCATGTTGTCTAAAGGGCTTCCGCTTGAAAATCCTCCGTTGCTATTTGATCCTTCGGTATAAATAGGAAATCCATCTACAACATACAACGGTTCATTTCCCGCTGTAATCGATCCTGATCCCCTGATTTCGATACTAAAAGGCTGACCTGGCAAACCTGTTGTTTGTTTTACACGCACACCGGCTACCTGCCCAATTAAACCCTGATCGATTCTCGAAATAGGTCTTTCGGTAAAGTTTTCAGTTTTAATTCCTGAAATAGCTCCTGTAGTTAATTTTTTCTTTTGGGTTCCGTACCCAATAACTACGACTTCATTTAAGTTTGAACTCTCTGCATCTAAAGAAACATTATAAGTAGTTGAAGCTCCAATTTTTAGTTCTTTCTTTAAAAATCCTACGAAAGAAAAAACCAAAGTTTCTCCCTCGGATGCTTTTATGCTGAACTTCCCGTCAAAATCAGTACTCGCTCCTCTATTGGTTCCCTTCACGATTACGTTAACTCCCGGAATGGAGAGTTTGGACGGATCAGTAACTGTTCCTGTAACCGTTTTTTCTTGCCCATAAACCGATCCGTGCAATAAAGCAAAGAAGGCTATAATCAGCAAAAGATTAAGCTTATTTTTCATAAAAGTTAAATTTTGGTTAGTTTAATAGTTTTTCAAATTTATCCAGAACTTGTTTGCGTGGCATCCTGTAGTATCCTGTTAGATTTCAACACATTATACTGTTTTTATATTTATTTTAAGACAAAAATCTCACAACTGATTGATTTACAATCCTTAAAAAAAATGAAAGATTAATAAATATCATATTAAAATTTTAATTAAACCATTTTTTATCATTTCATATTTATTTTTACAAAAAACAGAGAATTATAAAATAAGTAACTACATTGATTAAACATTCTGTTTTTTAATATAATTACCAAAAACAGGATGCTACAGGATAGCCTTTTAATACGTTACTAATACTTTTACTTCATTACTGCTACTAAAAAATTGTCCTGCATAATTTTTTAATGATGTGAAGTGATTAATTTAGTAACCACTAAAACTTTTTGAGTAAATAATGAAACTAACCAAATCCAGCCTCTTTATTACCTTATTCTTTTCCTGCGCTCTTAGTACTTTTGCGCAAGAAAGCCCGAGTTCTCCCTGGCCAAAATCTACCAATATAAATCAGCCCTGGACGCGTTGGTGGTGGATGGGAAGCGCCGTTGATAAACCCAACCTGAAAAAGAGCCTTGTTGACTTTTATAAAGCCGGAATTGGCGGTGTTGAGATTACGCCAATCTATGGTGTAAAAGGCGAAGAAAATAACTTTATCGATTATCTATCTCCAAAATGGATGGAGATGTTAGATTATACGATTCATATTGCCGATAGTCTTAATATGCAGGTTGATATGGTATTAGGAACTGGCTGGCCTTATGGAGGCTCGCATGTAACATTGCCTTATGCTGCCTCAAAGCTCATTGTAGAGAAATATCCGCTTAAAAAGAATGAAACTTTCGATAAAAATATTACCCTTAGCAACAGTAAAGAAAAAATACCAGCAGAACTTTTATATGTTGTAGCCTACGCCAGCGACGGTACTTACATCAACTTAACCGATCAGTTAAAAAAGAATAAAGTTACTACTAAAGATAAAGGTATCGAAGGCAATCCTGTTGCCTTGCCGAATCAGGCAGAACCTAATAAACTAAACTGGAAAGCCACTAAAACTGATTATACTATTTATGCTGTTTTTAGCGGAAAAACGGGACAAGAGGTAAAAAGAGCTGCTCCGGGAGGAAAAGGCTATACTTTAGACCATTATTCTGAGGAAGCTCTGAATGCTTACGTGGTTCCTTTTAATACCGCTTTTAAAGGTCGTGAAGGAAAAATAAGAGCCATTTTTAATGATAGTTTTGAGGTATACGGAACTGATTTTACACCCAATTTTTTCGAAGAATTTAAAGCCCTTCGTGGTTATGATCTTAAAAAAGAATTACCTCTTTTACTGAATGAAACAGATAATGAACAAGCTAACCGAATAAGAAGTGATTACAGGCAAACGATTAGTGATTTGTTATTGAATAAATTTGACAAATCATGGACCAAATGGGCGCATTCTAAAAACTTTAAAACCAAACTTCAGGCGCACGGATCTCCCGGAAACCTTATCGATTTATACGCTTCCGCAGATATTCCGGAATGCGAAACTTTTGGCTCGATGCCCTTTGATATTCCGGGTTTCAGACGTGAGAAAGAGGATATTCGCGAAGGCGATGCTGATCCGGTAATGTTAAAGTTTTCGTCATCAGCGGCTCATATAGCAGGCAAAAATTTAGTTTCATCAGAGACTTTTACCTGGCTGAGAGAACATTTTAAAACAGCATTATCGCAATGTAAACCTGAGGTCGAAGATTTAATGCTCAACGGAGTCAATCATGTTTTTCTTCATGGATCGACGTATTCGCCAACCAGAGCTGCATGGCCGGGATGGCAATTTTATGCTTCTGTAAATTTTAATGCCAATAATAACATTTGGGAAGATGCTCCTGCCCTTTTCTCTTATATCTCAAACTGTCAGTCGCTTTTGCAACAGGGGAAATCTGATAACAAAATCCTTTTGTACTGGCCTATTTTTGATACATGGGACAAATATCAAAAAGGTACTTTATTCTTTCAGTTCAAAATACATTCTTTATCAGAATGGCTGTACGATACCTCGTTTTATGACACTACCAAAAGTTTAATGAAAAAAGGATATGGCGTAGATTTTATCTCTGATAATTTTATAGCAGATGCAAAAGTGGTTAATGGCAAAATTGTTTTACCCGGCGGCAGTTTTAAATCGCTGATTATTCCGTCTTGTAAAAAAATGCCACTTGCTACTCTGCAAAAACTAATTGAACTCAAAAAAGCCGGCGGAGCTATAATCTTTGAAGGATTACCTGAATCGGTTCCGGGATTTAATGATTATAAAAAACAGGAAAAAGAGCTCCAAAATATTTTAACAGCAAATGCAGCATTGGTAGAGCCTGCATCAGATCTTTTTAAGGCTTTAGAAAATATAAAACTGTATCCTGAATCACTTGTAGATACAGGTTTAAAATATACCCGAAGAGATATTGATGGGGAAAAAATTTATTATTTGGTCAATCATACCCCAAAAACGATAGATACCTTTATCCCGCTTCAAATTGGGAATAAAGAAGTTGTCATTTTCGATCCGTTAACCCGTGCATATGGCAATGCTGTTGTTACGAAAAATGCCAATAATACATTGGTTAAACTTAAAATAGAACCGGGACAATCGTACTTTTTAAAAACAGAAAATACGGCATCACAAAAAAAATGGCACTATTATGAGCCTACTGCTGATGCTATCTCTTTAAAAGGAAACTGGAAAATAGCTTTTGACAAAGGCGGTCCGGAGCTTCCTGCAAATGCAACAGTATCTTCTTTAGCATCCTGGACCAAATTAAGTCCTCAGGCAGCAGCTTTCTCCGGAACTGCGACTTATACTTTAGAATTTGACAAACCTAATTCTAAAGCAGATCAATGGAGTCTCAATTTGGGAGATGTTCGCGAAAGTGCCAAGGTCTGGATCAATGATGAATTTATTGGTACAGCCTGGTCTGTTCCTTATCAATTGAATATTAAGAAACTAAAATCCGGAAAAAACACTTTGAAGATTCAGGTTACGAATCTCTCTGCCAACAGGATCAGGGATAAAGAACTAAAAGGCGAAGAATGGAAGATTTTTTATGAAATCAATATGGTCGATAAAGATTATAAAAAATTCGATGCCACAAAATGGGAACCTATGCCTTCGGGATTATTAGGCCCTGTTACGATTACGCCATTAAAACAAGAAAACTAATTATTAAATAACGAATATTAAAATGAAAAAGCTGCTTTTATTTTTCGCTATATGCCTTTCCTATACTAACTCCGCAAGTGCACAACAAGCATTTGATAAAAAATTAGTATTAAAACAAATGATGCTTGCCAATGATTATTTCATGCAAAAATGGCCTGAGACCGGCAAAACGATAATTACCAATAAGGAACGTCCCAGTAATATCTGGACGCGCGGGGTTTATTATGAAGGATTGATGGCATTACACGAAATTTATCCTAAAGAAGCTTATTACGATTATGCCTTTGCCTGGTCTGAATTTCATAAATGGGGTTTTAATGGCGGAAATACAACCCGAAATGCCGATAACTATTGTGCTGCACAAACTTATATCGATTTGTATAATCTGGAGCCGGATGCCAAAAAATTGAAGAATACAAAAGCGAATATCAACATGCTTTTGAATACGCCTCAATTAGACGATTGGTCGTGGATTGATGCGATACAAATGGGTATGCCGGTTTTTGCAAAATTAGGCGTTTTAGAAAAAGACAATCGCTATTTCGAGAAAATGTATCAAATGTATATGTACTCTAGAGACAAACATGGCGATCACGGACTTTATAATCCTAAAGATGGTTTATGGTGGCGTGATGCCGATTTTGATCCTCCATACAAAGAACCAAACGGAGAAGATTGCTACTGGAGCCGCGGAAATGGCTGGGTAATTGGAGCTCTGGCCAAAGTGCTTACTATTATTCCTGAAAACGCACCTCACAGGGCGCAATATGTAAAAGATTTAAAAGCTATGGCCGCAGCTTTGGTGCCTATCCAGAGAGCTGATGGTTTCTGGAATGTAAGTTTACATGATCCTACTAATTTTGGAGAAAAAGAAACTTCAGGAACAGCATTATTTGTGTATGGAATGGCATACGGAATCAACAGCGGCATTTTGAAAAAAGAGACTTACCTGCCTGTAATTCAGAAAGCATGGAATGCTATGACAACGGAGAGTTTGCACACCAATGGCTTTTTGGGCTATTTGCAATCGACGGGAAAAGAACCAAAAGATGGTCAGCCTTTATCTTATGATAAAATTCCTGATTTTGAAGATTACGGATTAGGTTGTTTTTTACTGGCTGGTTCAGAAATATATAAAATGAAGTAATTTCTTTTTACTACCTATTTTTCATAAAAAAAGCAGGATATCTTAAATAAGATTCCTGCATTTTTTTATTCCAACTACATCTACTTAGTTGAAAATCGAATTATAATAACCTAATTTACATTAGAAAAAATAAAGCTTTATAAAAATTATCAAATTTTGCTGAAAGTATAGCCGAGGCCTGAAAATTCATTTCTGACTTTTCTGTTACTGCATCGGGCTTTCCTGTAAAATATTGTTTTAATTCTTTGATGATTTCGAACCTTGTTTTAGAACTATCTAATAAAATTAAACTTTTGACGTCTTCTAAAAAAGATAAGCTATCATACAGCTGCTTATCAAATAAGCATACTAAATCGTTTGTTCCTTTTTTATCTAATTGCAAAAAATTTACCAGTTCAGACTTCTCATAAACTACAAATATAGATCGGTCGAATTCTGTTGATTCATTTTCATTTTTATACAAAAATGAGTTTTCAAAAAAATCAAATTCATTTTTGAACCTTCTTTTAAACATCTTTAAAAAAACTCCTTTATTATCGAGTGGCCGTAATAGTCAATGTACCATCTGTAGCTCCTACAGAACACACATAACCTCCTGTATTTGTTTTATTTACCTGAATAGCATTGCTAGCATCATAGGTTACGGTTTGTGTTAGTACATTGGTCGCCCCTCCTTTAATGCGTAGTCCAAAAACATAGGTTCCAAAAGGCAAGCCATTAAAAGGTAAAGATGCTGTTGTACTTGCCAGATCTCTTGTTTGACCAACACTAGAAGGTCCGGATACCACAATTACCTGATAAGCACTTTGTACATCAAATGAGCCATTCATTACATAATTAAATCCTCCACAAATAGGCGTTATAGTATTACCACTTAAGCTCGCTGTTCGTCCCTGAACCACCACATCAACCGGCGCTGTACCGCAAGGAGTGGTTACTTGCAGCGTATAATTACCTTTAGGCCAAAATGGTGCAGGATCTGACGGATTTGGTCTTGGAAGCAAAGGAAATCCTGTTGTCCCATTTTGAAACGTACTCAATGCGGCACTATAAGTATATCCCACAGGAACTTTTGAATTACCCGAAGCCGAAACTGTATATGTCAAAATATCAGTAGATTGTATAGGATCAAGTTTTAATTGAAGATACCCATAATCTAAGTCATTTAAACTAACCGTGTATCCTGCCGAGAAATTTTGAGCTACTGTAAAAGTGGATGTCGCACTAAATTGCAATAAACTAGATGAGGGCATATACAACCCGGTTGTATAGCCTTCTGCATCCACATAAGTTACATTATAAAACGCTCCAGGTGTTAAAGCTTCTGTAAACGTTTGCCCGCTACCTGTTACTGTAAAATTATGAACCTCGGCAGCATTGCTTTGATTTGTAAGCGTTAAGGTAATAGGCAGACAATCTAATCCCTCTGCTATAGAGGATTTTAGTATTCCTGTTCCTCCACAATTACCAAGAGACAAATAGGATATTTGTTTGTTATAATCTAAAACAGAAAACTCTTTTGAATTACCACAATTATCCAGTAAAACGACTTTCATATTGGGTATATCTGCTGTCACTCCATCTCTGGTAGCAACAAGCGGCATGACAGGATTTGTACTGGATAATGGAAATCCGGGACCGGCTAAATCAGCATAACCGTCCCCATTAATATCTTGTCCGTATAATTGTCCTTCATATTTTATCTTCCAGGTAAATAATGCTGCATCAGCCGTTGATACCGGACTATTTGATGCAATGTATCTAAAGCCTCCTTCAATTTTTAATCGAATTGCCTGAGTGCAGGAAAGCCCTACACGGGTTGGATAAGGAGTAAGATAGGTTTTAATTTCATTTATAGATGTTGTGGGACTAGCAATTGAAGTCGCTCCTGTAACGGTCTGATTACAAGCATCGGTAACACTTACAATGTAATTACCAACAGGCAGAGCATTAAAAGAAAAACTATTTACATTTATTGCCCCACTATTTTGTAAACTAACTCCAGGGCTGGATTGCAAGGCAATATTATAAGTTACAGGCAGTTTACCTCCTGTAATTGTTGTAGTAAGAGGGGTTGTACCTCCCACGCAACCTGTAACTTTTGTTGGAGTTGAAATAATCATGGCTGTATACCCATCATTGACTGTAATTGCAGTACTGGTAAAAATGGTTCCCACATTAGTGTCCCGACCCTTAACAGTATAACTACCCGTAGCCAGACCAGTAAAAACTGCATTGGTAGTAAATTGATTGGCATCATTAGGAACCGGAGCTACTACTACACCAGATTTCAGCAATTGGTATTGGGGTGTTGTCCATGAAGCCGAATTACTGGCTGTTACAATACCTCCATTTGGACAACCTGTAGTAGTCGCCACACCGGATACTGTTTGCGCATAATTGATAAAAGGAGCCGTAATTAATAATAAAAGAAGAGTAATTTTTAATTTCATAATCATTCTCAATTAAATTAAACAATTTAAATCTGAACACAATAATTCTATTTAAAAACAGACAAGAAAACAAGAAGGAAAGAAAAACATTTAAAAAAAATCAGTCTGTTTACAAATCTTCAATACTATTCATGACAATGTAACAGAGATCTCTTTGCCAGGTTCCTCATGAAACCTATTAAATTTGCCTTACAAAATCATGTCGCATAATTAGTAGTAGGTACTAATTTAAAAAAACATCTTATAAAAAATTGCTATTGATTAAAAAGGGCATCACTGTTTAAAATAAATTTAACACGGCGGATAGATAAGATAACGTAGATAATTATCTTAGAAAAAAAAACTATTTAATTAAATATAAATAGTACTGGTGCTTTCACAATAGCTAAGTTACTGAATTTCAATTAAAAACAGAATAAAATAAAAAAATTTGTTAATTCGAACTAATTTTATTATAAAAATTCACTCTCACTTTCAATATTTTTTAATTATAATAAGAAAATAAATTAACATGCTTTTTCTGTAATCACAAGGGCTCGGAAATATTCATTAATTAAACATTTAACAAAAATGAACTGACTAAACCAGATTAAATTTAAAATGTTAAATTTAGTTTTAAACGACAGAAAATGTGTTTTCTTGGAAGTTAAAAAGATATTATTGAAGAATTTGACTGACAAAAAAGTCTTTCACCTTTTAAAAACTTTTTTATCAATACTAAAAAAGTCGCAAGATTATATTTTTTCAAATTACTAAAGTACTGCAATAAATTGCAGGGTTTTAAACGCGAATCTGAGACCAATAAAAAAAGAGAAAACTTTCGCTTTCTCTTTCTTAAAAAAAATCATCAAAATATTTAAAATAGAATACTAAGAATAAACAAAAACAATTTACTTCTAACAAAAGTTTCTTAATATTGATTACAAATTTCGTAATCAATATAAAAAGAGTTTGCCCCTAAAAGATTTTAGAATTACAGTTTAAGACAATCTTTAAATTAGCTTATTATTTAATTCCTTTTTTAAGCTTTTCTAAAGAAGGATCTTCTAACTTTTTAATCTGATTAATAACAATTTGAGCAATAGCCGTTGCTCCTTTTAATGAAAGGTGTGTATCATCTGCCTTGTCTTTATCATAATATTGATTTTCTCCTGCCTTAAAATGCAAATGCAATTGCTTTGATTTTTCCGGACCATAAGATTGCTCTAATAATTCTGTATAATATTCCAGATCAATAAAAGGAACTTTGTATTCCTGCGCAACTAATCTTGTTTCTAACGGATAATCTCCGTGTGTTGGTACTAAGACACCTTTTTCATTAAAATTACGTCTTGCAATAGAGGTTAGCAATATAGGCGTTGCTCCTTTTTCACGACTTTCTTTTACAAACCGAATTAAATTATAACGGTAACTCGTATGCGGATTTGTGTATCGTGTAGAATCCTCTATTTTCTCGTCATTATGTCCAAATTCAATAAAAACATAATCGCCTTTTTTAAGCTTTTTATAAATAGAATCCCAACGCTTTTCGTTGATAAAACTTTTGGTACTTCTGCCATTTACCGCTTTGTTTTCGACAACAAAATTATCTTTAAAAAAGGGTTGTAAAACTTGTGCCCATCCATGCTCAGGATTTTTGTCCGGGTCCTTTTTGTTCGCCATTGTAGAATCTCCAATAGTGTATAAAGTTGTTTTTTGGGCGAAACTTGCTGTGGTAATCAAGCAGATAATAAATAGATAATATTTCATTTTGTTGGATTGTTGGATTGTTAGATTGTGCTGAATTGGTTACTATATGGTTAATGCCACACAGATTATACGGATTTTCACTGTTATTGTTTTTCTTCTTTGTCGAGCTACTTATGTGTCCTTCGACTTCGCTCAGGATGACAATATTGTGGTTGTTTTACGGTTACAATAGACGCACTTCAGTGCGACTCTAAAGAAAACATTTAACCCTTTGCCACTCTGAACCTTTGTCCCTTTGAACCTCAAAAAAAAACTATTTTGCTGCCGAAGGAACCGTAGCTTTTTCTCCTATAAAAACTTCGTTCAATACTACATTTTCAGCATTTGAACTTGAAATGGCATTTTTTGCCCATTTTATATCTATGTTGTTTAAAGAGATATTTCGAACTTTTTTATCCGGAAATCCCTGAATGACAATTCCTGATGCCATGGCTTTATTGCAGGTAATATTCGAAAAGGAAACATTTGATATTTCAGACTGAAAACCTTTTCCTTCTCCATGATAGTTTGCCGTGATATACAAGCAATCTTCTACCTCATCGAGCTGAATGTTCCGAACAAAAATATTTTTAATAAAACCACCCCGATCCGCATTGGTTTTCAAATAAATTCCTCTTTTTAAGTAGCCAACTGTTTTACAATTCTCTACAAAAACATTTTGAACTCCGGCAGACATTTCGCTTCCTATTACAACGCCATGCAATCCTTTGAAATTGCAATTTCTTATCACAATATTTTCACTTGGTGTGGCTGCATTTGCTCTTCCTTCATGATCTCGTCCTGCTTTAATAGCTACATTATCATCGCCATTATCAAAGGTTACATTTTCGATTAAAACATCTTTTGCATACTCAGGATCAATCCCGTCGTTATTATGATTTAATGATTTATAACTCACTCCGCGAATTGTAATACTTTGTGATTTTAATAAATGTAAACACCAGAAAGGTGAATTTTCGATCCTGATATTTTCGACTAAAATATTCCTGCAATTAAAAAACTGAATCATCTGCGGACGCAAAAAATAACCATCTCCAAATTTTCTGTCCATAATTGGAGTACTATTATGATTCATATCGCGGCTTAAGTTCTTTCCTGCTCCTTCTTTGGCTTTAAAGCTTTTCCAGGTCTTACCTCCCTCTCCATCAATTGTTCCCTCGCCAGTTATGGCAATATTCGAACATTCGTAAGCGTATATTAGCGGACTGTAATTGTAAAGCATTGTCCCTTCCCAACTCGTTAAAACCATTGGCAGATAATCCTCAGGTTTGTCGCTAAATTTAATCTTGGCATCTTTTTCAATTTTAAGGTTAACGTTACTGACAAAATGAATTGGACCATTAATTTTATAAATCCCTTTAGGCACAATTATAGTTCCGCCATTATTCTTTTTACACAAAGCCATGGCTTTATCAAATACAGCTTTGTTATTGGTAACAGAATCACCTTTGGCACCCAACTTCAAAACATTTATTTGATAAGAAGGAATTACAGGAAGCTGAATTCTACTGACAATAGCATCTACTTTTGCCGATGGAAATTCAGTCTGCTGCGCAAAAGAAGTCCAGGAAACCAATAGAAAAATGAGATACTTAAAATTCATAATTTTATATTTTATTTTGGTTTGGCCCACGGGTTGTAACGGATTAAACGGGTTTTCGCAGATTTTTTTTATTACATAACGCAAACTAAATTTGTTTAATTAGTCAAAAAGCTAACGTTTAAAATAGTCTCGCAGATTAAGCAGATCTTCGCTTTTTTTTGATAAAAAAAACAAGAAAAGAAACCAGCGAAAACCCGTTTAATCCGTTAAAATCCGTGGGCAATATTTTTTTACTTCGAATACCAATTAGCAATCGAATCTTTTAAGATATTTTCTATTGTATATTTTGCAGATTCTTTCTTTGAAAGCTGATGTGACCATGAAACTCTTTTTGTGGGTTGAAATCCTTCGCCTTTGCCATTATACTCCGCATAAAAAGTAGTTTTTTCAGCTTCCGGTTTCGACCAATTGTGCCAGCCTTCAGGTCTGATATGTTTTCCCATATCACAATTGATATAAACGGTTTTAGCATAAATACGCCACGGCCTTCCTAAATAAACTGCCGTTGCAGCCGGTTCAGCCGTAAGTTTACAATTTTTAAAAACAAATCCAAAAGTGGTATCCTGTGGTGTCGAAGCTGCCGTGATATAAGAGTTTTTGATGCTTCTAATTTCACAATTTTCGAATAAAGCGGTAGCACTTCCAAAAATAAAATCTGTTGTTCCTTCGATATAACAATCTTTAAAATATTGTTTGGCATTTTTTCCAGACAAATACAAAGTATCCTGATTGCCTAAAATATTACAATTTGATACCTGAGCGCGATTGGCTACAAGAGATAATGCAATAGCCTGACCATTATCACCTGAAGCATTTTTTATCGTTAAATTTGATGCTGAAAAATCATCCCCTTCAACCAAAATTGTATAGGTAAAAAAAGTACTGTTTCTTCCCGTGTTGATTTTCGAAAAATTATCATCAAAAGTAATAATGGTATTTTCTTTACTTTCTCCCACTAGTGCTAAATGAGTATTCCACTCGGGAATTCGGATCTTTTCATTGTAAATTCCGTTTTTTACAAATACAGTAACTTTTTCATACGGAAAAGAAGGACAAGCATTTATAGCCTCCTGAATTTTTGTAAAATCGCCTGAACCGTCTAAAGCAACGGTAAAGAAATTAGCTTTTTTTTTATCTACAGACGCTGCAGAAGTAAGTTTTACTCCGTTTTTGATTGCCCATGCAGGAAATTTTTTCAATACTTCTTTTGGTGCATCAGTATACCAGGAATAGCCATTTCTGCGTTCTGCACCAATTTCATCAAGAGATTTTTTCTTAACTCCGTCCCGATCACTAAAAAATGGTTCATTGTTATCCAGCTCCATAAATCTTGCCCAAATTGGTGCAGCATTTTGAGTGACAATCATATTCTTGTCTATAATTTTCCCTTCATCGTTTAAAATACGTTTCTCTTCAAGATTGGTGATTTTTGTTTTTTCGAACCATGCGTGAGCGCTTTTAACCGCTGTAATTATTTCTGCCGAAGGTTTTTCTATCGACATTAAAAGCAATACAATTTTAGCCGATTCATAACCGCTTAAAGATGCCAGTTCAAAAGCTCTTGCGTTTGCCGGAGCAAAAGTGACTTCATCGTGTTGTGCGCACCAGGCCGTTAAAACTCCGTTTTGTTTGTATTGCGTTTTTAGGATACAATCAATTCCTTTATCGAAAGATTTTTTAGCGTTTTCTACAATTGCTGCTGATGGTTTTATGCTGTAAAAATCAGTATCCTCACTTACATGTTTCATGATGTTTAAAATATTCACCATCGAATCATCATTGTAGGTTATGTGTGTGTAATATCCTTTTTTTAATGGATAAAACTGAGGCCAGCCTCCATTACTATATTGCGCCTCAAATAAATAGTTCAAACCTTTTAAAAAAGATTCTTTATAACGCTCATCTTTAATCTGTGCGTACATTTTAGACATAAAAAGCATTTCCTGACAGGTTGCACTATTGTCTGTAGTAATTTCTTTTGTTGACTTTTTAAGCGCCAGTAAATCCTTTTTTTGCTGCGGGGTTAACTCTTGCTGCATCTGTATATTCTTTGGCCATCCGCCAATATCTCTTTGATACAACAAAACATTCTCTGCTATTTTTTTTGCTTCTTCTGTACCAAACCAGCCAGCATCGTTTTTGCGAATAATATCCGGCCAGTTTTTGTAGGTGTTTTGCGCGTTTACAGCAAAACAAATACTAAAAAGCCCTAATACTATATATTTTTTTAATAAAACCATTTGTATATTTTTATTTTCGTTGGATCGATTTTATCTCAACACTTAAAAAAAACCTCTGAACCTTGTCCCTTTGCACCTTTGCACCTTTTTATTACTTTGTTACTCTAAACCAATCTACCGCAACATTTCCCGAATCGTTTGTTACTTTTTCGCTCAAGGCAAAAAGTCCTACTTTGGCACCAATCCATTTCCCTTCTTTCGATATAAATTCAGAACCAATCGATTCATATTTTTTATCATCTAAACTATAAAAGAAATTACAGATTCCGCCCTTTTTAATTTTTACTCTAAGGTAAATAATATTGTTTTTTATTAAAATCGGAGTGGTTTCGCTTTCAGCAACTTTTTTATCGAAAGTTCCCGTTTTATGGTTCAAATATAATTTGCCGTTATCGTTTCTTAAATTCAAATAACTGTAATCCAATCCCATAATAATTAGTCCAGTCGATTCGCCATTTAAACGGGTATTAAATGTCATTTTTGTCGTTACGGTAAATTCTTCGGCAGGAAATTTTTGCAGCAATAAATTAGGCGCGTCAAATATCTTATTGCTTTCTTTAATTGTTGGTAAACAAAATAAATTAAGATATCCTAAACTTGTCGGAAAACCCCAATTGGTTTGAGAATTCGCCTGCCATTGCCATTGCAAACCTAATTTTGGTTCATTAAACTCATCAGATTCTGCAGGAGTTTCTATTGGAAATTTCTTGCCTACATTTGGTTTTTTGAATGTTGTAACCGGTTCTCCAATTCCGTTTTTGTCAAAATCCTGTCCCATAACCGGCCAGTCTTTTTCCCATTTCATAGGCTGAAGATGTACAATTCTTCCGTAAGCACCTTTGTCCTGAAAATGAATAAACCAGTCTTCTCCTGTTTGTGTTTGTACCCATGCACCCTGATGCGGACCATTTACGGTTGTTTTTCCTTGCTCAAGAACTTTCTTTTTTTCATAAGGTCCAAAAACATTTTTTGATCTTAAAACAGTTTGCCAACCTGTAGAAACCCCACCGGCAGGAGCAAAAATGTAATAGTAACCATTTCGTTTATAAAATTTAGGTCCCTCGATTGTACCTTCACTTTCATGACCGTCAATAACCATTACTTCGTCATTATTGGCAATTGTTCCTTCGGCATTCATACTGCAAACTACAATCAGACTCTTAATTTGCGCACGGCTTCCGGCAAAGGCATGAACAAGATATACTTTCCCGTCATCATCCCACAAAGGACTAGGATCGATAAGTCCTTTACCTTCTTTTACCAAAAGAGGTTCAGACCATGGTCCTTCTGCTTTTTTGGCTTTAATCATGTAAATTCCAAAATCAGGATCAGGATAGTAAATATAAAATTCATTATTATGAAAAGTAATACTTGGAGCCCACACGCCATTGCCATGCTGTACATTATTAAAAAAGTCAAACGGAGGCTGTTTGGGCAAAGCATAACTTAAAATCTTCCAGTTTACAAGATCTTTAGAATGCAAAATTGGTAATCCGGGAATACAATTAAAAGATGATGCTGTCATATAAAAATCATCCCCTACGCGTACCACATCAGGATCCGAATAATCGGCATGAATTATAGGGTTTGTATACGTTCCGTCTCCATTATCCGGCACCCAAACCTGAGCGAAATTCTTTTGTATCGAAAATAGGGCTAATAAAAGAAAGAGGGCTTTTATATTTTTCATTTTGGTATATATTATGCTTTCCAATTAAACCCGACAGGTTTCTAAAACCTGTCGGGTTTATAGCGTTTTTTTGTCAATTCGACGAAAGAGACAAACTGGTTGATTAACCTTAATAGAAATTATCTATTCAACTCTAAAGCAGCCAGAATAAAAGGTCCGGTAGCTTTAGGATCATTGTCTTTTTTCTTTTCGTTTACATAATATTCGTATGATCCGTCACGATATGGAGTTCCGCCTAAACCGGCAACCTGGCAAGCTTGCGTTAGAGTAATTCCGCCATCGGCATCTACTTTTATTAATTTTTTCGTCAAACCGTCGAAAGCTTTGTTCGCTAATTTTTTATAGCTGGCAGGAAGGTATCCTTTTTTGGCGCCTTTTGCAAAAGCATAAGCAAACATTGATGATCCAGAAGCTTCAAGGTAATTTCCTTCTTTATTGCCTTTGTCTGTTACCTGATACCATAAACCTGATTTATCCTGATATTTGGCCAAAGCAGCCGATGCATTGTTCAGGTATTTTACCAATTCTTTTTGTTTTGGATGATCTTTTGGCATATAATCTAAAACATCCACAAGTGCCATAACATACCAACCTAAAGCTCTTGACCAGAAATTTGGCGAATTACCCGTTTCTTTATTTGCCCATGGCATTTGTTTACTTTCGTCCCAGGCATGGTACAATAAACCGGTTTTTGGATCTGTTGCATGAGATTGAATTACCTCAAATTGTTTTGCGATATCATCAAATTTATCTCCATTTTCGAACGTTAGTGTATATTGTGCATAAAATGGTTCTCCCATATATAAACCATCTAACCACATTTGGTTTGGATATATTTTTTTATGCCAGAATCCTCCACTTTGTGTACGTGGCTGCTCCGAAATTTGCTTGCGCACTAACTGCATTGCTTTTAGATATTTTTCTTCTTTCGACTCGGCATAAATATTAAAAAGCAAACGTCCGGGTACTACCAAATCAATATTGTATTTATCTAATTCGTAGGTTTTTATAGTTCCGTCATTTTGTACTAACTCATCTACATAACCTCTTATGTACGTTTTGTATCTTGAATCCGGATTTTTCTTGTACAATTCTTCGATCGAATGCAAAACCAAAGCATGAACATAATCCCATTTCGGCTTTTTAGAATCGTCGATCATATAGGCTTCAGGATGACGTTTCATTAAGGTCAAAGCCATTTTATCAGACCATTTTAAACTTTTAGAAATTACAATTTCTTTTTTTGCAGGTTCCTGAGAAGTCACTTTGCAACTTGTAAAGGCTATTAAACAAACTAAAACAACCGATGTAAAATAACTATGTCTTTTAGTATTTTTCATTTTAAAATATATTTAAATTTTATTATTTTTTTAATTCTATTGCACTCAGTAAAAATGTTGCCAAAGCCGGTGAACTATTGTCTTTTGCTTTGCTATTGGTATAATATTCATTTGTTCCGTCACGAAAAGGTTTTCCTCCTAAACCAACACTCGACGATACATTTGAGATTATTATTTCGCCATTTTTATCTTTTTTTACAAACGCTGTACGGAAGGCATCAAAGGATTTTTGGGCAATTTTTTTATAATTTGAAGATAAATATCCTTTGTCTGCTCCTTTTGCTAAGCTATAAATAATCATCGCCGAAGAAGATGACTCTAAATAATTACCTTTCAAATCAGGTTTGTCTGCTACCTGATACCATAAACCTGATGCGCTTTTATGTTCGACTGCACTTTTTGCTATCTGGTTCAAATAGTCTGCCAGCTTTTTATAATTTGGATTTGTCTTTGGATAATAATCTAATGTTTCTACCAAAGCCATCATATACCAGCCTATACCGCGTCCCCAAATGGTTGGCGAGTTTCCTGTTTCGGGATTTGCCCATGCAATTTCTTTACTTTCATCCCAGGCCTGATACACCAAACCTGTTTTTTGATCTACCAAATGATTTTGCACCAATTCAAATTGTTTGGCAATATCATCCAAAGCTTTACCTTTTTCATACTTGACTGTATATTGTGTATAAAAAGGTTCAGCCATATACAAACCATCTATCCACATTTGATTGGGATATATTTGTTTGTGCCAAAATCCCCCGCTTGCCGTTCTTGGCTGGCTCTCAATCTGAACTCTCAATTGCTCTATTACTTTTTGGTAACGATTGTCTTTGGTTTCATGATATAAATTAAACAATAATTTTCCCGGATTTACACAATCAATATTGTAATCTTTGATGTTATAATCGGCAATATTTCCTTCAGCATCAATTAATTCATCGGCATATTCTTTTATATAGTTAAAGTATTTTTTATCGTTTGTTTTTTGATATAATTTTTCAAAAGCAAACAATACCAATCCCATTTTATAATCCCATTTTGGCTTTTTAGTTCCGTCGATCTGCGAAGCTTTAGGATAGGTATTTAAAATAGTAAGTGCCGTTCTCTCTGACCATTTTAAATTGCCAGGAAGAACAGCAGTTTTATTTTCTTGCGCTATTGCTTTACTACTTAAAATGAGTAGCAATGTAAATACAACTTTATTGAAATTTTCTTTTATGAAAGCTAACTTAGACATATATTCAATTTTTAGCACTGGATATCTTTTTACAAACCCCGATAGCTATCGGATAAAAGATTAATACTTGTTCTCGCAGATCAAGCAGATTTTTAATTTTTAATTTCTTCAAAACTACATTTTACCTTTTTTGTTCAGCACTTCTAGTTTTTGATCTAAATACTTTACGAATTCTTCTTTTGATTTAATTCCGTTAGGCTCTTGTTCCCAGGCGCCTAAAAAGTAAAAAGAAGTTGCTTTTGTAGTAGGTTTAAAAACCAAAAGGTAATCTAAAGTGGTATCAGCAACATTTTCGATTGTATTGGTTTGATAAAAAATAGCCATTCCTAACTTATCCGGAACTAATGATTGCTCACCATAAGTAGCTAAATAAGCCCATTTTTTATTTTTACTTTCTTTTTTAAGTAAGTCAGCATTTTTTTGCTTTACAATTCCGGTACAAATTCCTTTAATTTCTTTTGATGCCTGAATCGTGTGTTGCGTATAAAGCTGATCTGGTTTAATGGTTAAAACCGATGTAAAATCGATTTTATCAGAAGCCGTTTTCCATCCGTAGTAATTCACTTTTACACCAGATTCGTTCGTTTTGTTTACCACAATTGCAATGGTTGAGTCTACTTCACGGAAGTGTAATTTTTCATCATTTAAATAACGATCGATAGACCCAATTCCGATTCCTTTTCCGGCTTTAAGAATATCTGCACCCC
Source organism: Flavobacterium sp. C3NV (assembly GCF_046825355.2). Classification (NCBI taxonomy): domain Bacteria; kingdom Pseudomonadati; phylum Bacteroidota; class Flavobacteriia; order Flavobacteriales; family Flavobacteriaceae; genus Flavobacterium; species Flavobacterium sp. C3NV. The sequence continues at coordinate 44,737 of NZ_JBKQBJ020000022.1, forward strand.
AATCGCTCATCTCATGATATGAATCAAAATTATCCTGACCTACTAATGGCAAAATGTTTGCTGAAGTTTTCTTTCCAAAAATATCAATGGCATTTCTCCAGTCCAGATACAAACGATATCCAATGCGGTTACTCTCCCAGCCCGGGCCTTCGTAACGAATATCAAAGGAATGATCTGTATGTTCCGGAGCTAATTTTAGTCGGTCGACATTTTTAAAAACAGTTCCTCCAATATATTTACGTCCTTCCCATTTCCCATCAGTCTTGGCAGATATTTCGGCATATGTTTTCGCTGTTTTAATGTCGTATTTTTGAGCATTAACCGCTGTAACTCCAACTAAAAATAAGGTTGCTAATGTGATCTTTGTTTTCATTTTATTATAAATTATTTGAATATTCTGTTTAAAAATTGTGTGGTATATTCTACTGTTTCGTCCAACCAAGGCTGAAAAAACCAAAAGGAATGAGGTGAATTTTTGATTGTTTTGACTTCATTATAAATCTTATTTTGATTTAAAATCGCAATCATATCATCTCGCCCTGCATGAAACCGGTCAAAACTGCTGTTGATAAACAGTGTTGGCGGTGTATTTTTATCAACATGACTTAATGCCGACGCTTGTTTCCAGTTTTCCGGATTTTCCTCATAAGTTCCGTTCAACCAAAAAGCGGCCATTTCTCCTTCTTCTGATTCGGGATGTTTAAAAGCCAATATTCCATCTATATCGATAATTGCCTGTACTTTCGAAGAAGACTTACTCTTGTATTTTGCCTCTTCAAAAACTAAATCTCTATTTGTTGTACCAATCAAAGCTGCCATTTGGCCTCCTGAGGAGCATCCTAAAACCGCAATTTTGTCTGGATCTACATGAAATCTCTTTGCATTATCTTTTATAAATTTAATCGCGTTTTTTACATCATAAATCGCCTGCGGATATTTTGCCTCGAGCGATAATCTGTATTCAATTGCAAAACAAGAATACCCTTTTGAAGTTATTTCCTGTGCTAAAACCTGCATTTGATTTTTATTTCCTGATTTCCATCCGCCTCCATGAATCATGATTACGCCTGGATTATTTTTTTCCTTTTTATTAAAAAAGGCATCTAAATGTAATGCCCGGTTTTTTTCCTTGTAATACACTATATTCTCGATCTGAACATCATCTTCTCCTTTATTTGCTTCGGCAATTTTTATAAAAGGATATTTCTTAATTAGTTTGACATAAGTACTTTTTACGGTATATGACGTATCAATACTATAACCTTGTGCTATAATACCCTGACAAACAAACAATAATACCAACAACATTCTTTTCATTTCAAGCGAACTATTATTTCGTTAAGAAAGGAGTCCGATTCATGATCGAACTCCTCCTAACTTCTTCAAAAAAACAAAACCTCAAAAATTTTTAAATTACTAATTACACCAGATTTTTAATAAGCCGGATTTTGAGGGAAATCTTTATTTCTATTTAAATCTAATGCAGATTGTGGTATTGGTCTTAAAATTTTCTGTTGACCATTTTGTCCTGCAAAAGCTGCTGTACTAGTAACTTTAGGATTGTACAAAACAGTTCTGTCAACTAATGTTCCTGTACGTTTTAAATCGAACCAACGGTGGTATTCTCCTAATAACTCTCTTCCTCTTTCGTCTAATATTGTGTTAATATCAATAGTGGTTACTACCGGAATTGCTCCTACTACACCACCACCTGCTCTTCTTCTTACTTCGTTTAAACGTGCTAATGCAAGTGTAGGCTGACCTGCTTTAAAATAAGCTTCGGCAGCAACTAAATAAGTTTCCCCAAGTCTTGCAATAATAAAATCACGTGTACTGCTTCTGTTTGTAGCAGCAGTAATTGGCGTTGTATTGTAGTTGGCACTTGTAGCGCCGCTATATGGAGCACTAGGATCATCAAATTTTCTAACCGGAATAAGATTATAATCTCCTCCTGAAGGAGCTGATGAAGAATAAGATCCCCAAATATGATAACCTGCCGGTACTGTTGAAGGAGCTGTAATTTTTCCTAAACTAGAATGAGAAGCAATATATGCAGCTCTTTCTGTCGGAGTAAACCATTTTGGCTCATAGAAATGAGTCACTTTTGAAGCTGATTTATCTGCTGTTGTACTATACAAATCGTAATATCTCGCAAAGATTTCTGTCATAAAAGTACTTTCCCAACGTTTATCTCCTTTTTCATATAATGAAATAGCGTAAACAGTAGGGCAAAGTGTATAACTTCTGTTAGGATAAGGATTTCCTGCAGCTGCAGCTCCTAAATAAGGGCCAAACCAATAATTTTGAGAATTCCCAAGAGAAGTTGTTCCAGTTGCATTAGAAGCTGAAGAAAACTGAACCGAAAATACTGTCTCAGCATTCATTTCATTGCCTGGTTTTACCACATCTTCAAAAGATACATTTAATGCCTGACCTGCAATTGCCTGATCTGCCAAAGTTGCTGCCGTTGTAAAATCTGTTGGTGTTCCAAAAGTTTCGTAACCTTTAGTCAAATACACTTTTGCCAATAAATCCTGAACCGCTCTTTTATTCACTCTTCCTGTGTAGGCACCTGCAGCAACTGCCGGAAGGGCTTCGTTAAGATCTTTAAAAATCTGAGTATATACTTCTTCTGCTGTGTTTCTGTCAAAAGAGGTTACTGCTGTATTGATATTATCTAATACAATTGGCACACCTCCGTAAGTCTGAACCAAAAGAAAATAAGCATTTGCTCTTAAAAATTTAAGTTCACCAACTCTAGTATCCAGTGTACTTGTTTTTTCTGTAAGGGTCGAATAATAAATCCCTTTATTGGCTTGTTGAATGGCCATATAACAAGTTCTGTACAATAAATCAACTCCTGCAGATGATGAGGATAAAGTTAAATATTTGGCTAATCCTTCAGGTTCCTGATTTCTTCCTTCAGAATACATATCTGTACCTGCTTCAAACAACCACGGATCACCACCATAAATATCTTTTAAGGTTGAATAATTTGTATTTACCAATGATTCAAACCCGGCAGAGGTAAGAAAATATTGTTCTGCTGAACCAAAAGCAAGATTTTCTTCTTCAATAAAATCTGAACAAGAATGTAGTGTCGTTGCCAGAAGTGCTATAACTATTATTAATTTTTTCATTTTTCTTTAATTTAAAATTTTAAACTTAATCCCATCTGAACCGTCATTGTAGACACGCGGTTAACTGCTAAAGCTGCAGTTGCCCATTCAGGGTCATATCCTTCATAATCCGTAAATACAAAAGGATTTAAGACATTAACATATAATCTTAAACTTTTAATTTTTAACTTACTAACTAAGTCCTGATCAAAACTATATCCTAAAGCAATGTTTTGAACTTTTACAAACGATGCATCTTTATAAAACGCTACGTTGTTAGTATCATAATAAACTCCTGCTCCACGTGGCAACGGATTTGTATTAGAATATTGAGAAGGAAGGCCTGCTCCGTTTGCCGGAACATACCAGTCACCAAGATCTAATTTTTGACGGCCTCTATCTGTAACATCAGCAAAATTATCGTGGAATCCGCTAAACACAGTCATTCCCTGATTGGTGATTAAAGACAATGATAAATCAAATTGTTTTACTTTTAATGTCGTAGAAAAACTTCCTGACCATTTAGGATCATAGTTTCCTAAAATAGCTCTGTCATTATTGGCATCTATTTTACCGTCATTATTCAAATCTTTTACTCTTGCCTCACCTGGTTTCTGACCGTAAGAAAGTGCTTTAGCAGCCTCATTTTCCTGCCATACACCATCAAAAACAAAATTGTAATAAGAGTGAACATTTTCACCAATAAATAAGTTGTTTCCAACATCATCAACTTTATCTTGTCCATAAATAGACTCTAATTTATTTACGTTTTTAGTAAAGGTGAAGCTTGTTTCCCAAGAAACGTTTTTAGTTTGAATATTTTTAGTAACCAAACCAACTTCAACACCTTTATTGCTTACAGAGCCAACATTTGCCGTAACAATAGGAACACCTATTTCTAAAGGAAGTGCTTGTTGAAATAATAAAGACTCGGACTTTCTGTCGTACACATCAACGCTACCTGAAACTCTATTATTAAAAAATCCAAAATCCAAACCTAAATTCACTTCTTTTGTTTTTTCCCAAGTTAAATCGGTATTAGCTAAATTGGATGCTGTAAAACCATTTGCAACCGTACCATTAAAATCATAATAAACAGGTGTTTTTAAAAGACTTAAACTTGAATAAGGTTTAACATTATTATTTCCTGTATATCCAATACTTCCTCTTAGTTTAAAATTAGAAATAAAACTTACGCTCTTCATAAATGACTCTTCATGAATGTTCCACCCCAAAGCAACCGAAGGAAATGAAGTCCATTTATTGCCTTCTGATAATACAGATGCTCCATCATACCTTACCGAAGCTGTCAATAAATAACGTCCTTTGTATGCATAATTAAAACGAGCTGCATACGATTCTAATGTGTTTTTAGAATAAGGGACAAATGCTCCTGAAGGTATTATCGCAATTGTACCACTTCCCGGAGTCAGGGTATAAGTAGACTGAGCTCCCGATCCTAAATTATAAAAACTGGTTTCGAAAGGATTTTCTCTTGATGCTGCAAAATAAGTTTCTGTGGTATTAGAATAAAAACTCTGAAGTCCTAAGAAACTAAAAACATGATCCTTTGCTAATGTATAATTGATATTAAACTGGTTGTCCCAGGTATAATTAAAGTTTTGCACATTGGTTACGTCACCAGATGGCAAACTTTTATTTTTAAGTCCAAAATCTGTTTGCGCACCGAATGATCTTCCTTCTCTCGCATCCATTTTCCCTGCTGAAAAAGTAGATTTAAAAGATAACCAGCTATTCACTTTGTATTCTGCAAATACGTTACCGATTGTGGTGAATCTTTCAATTTCATCAGAAGAATTAGCGATTTCTAAAAACGGATTATAAGATCCTGTTTTATTAATGGCAGATGTTCCGTTTGGATATTTTAATGTACCTGGCTGTTGCGCATAAGTACCTACAATGTCGTTACCGGCTGCATCAATTGCCCAAGGTGAAGTAAATGGATTTTGCCTAAAAGCTTCCTGCATTGCAGTTGGGCTTCCTAACTGCTCACTTGTTTTAGAAATGGTAAGGTTTACACCAAATGAGATTTTATCATTTACTTTATGATTCAAACCTGCTTTAAAGTTGTACTTATCAATACCTTCATTATCAATAACTCCTGTTTCTTTTTGTACTCCCAAACCTACATTATAAGATAATCCGTTATCAGCTCGACCAGAAACATTTAAATAGTTATTCTGCGTCATACCTCCTTTAAGAATACCGTCCTGCCAATTGTAAGTTTTGTTTTTTACTACTCTCTGAAACAAAAGAGGATTAGAACCCGCCTGACCTACAGCAGTTTCTAGTTCTGCTGCGTCGATATCATTATAAGTTGGATTTGAAGTTGAAATCGTAGTCGCTAAAAATGCAGATTGATGGTAATACCACCATTTTTCCGGGCTCATTAATTTAGGTAATCTTACCGCTTGTTTATTACCGTACGAACTGTCGAATGAAACTGTTACTCCTGACTTTGCATTTGTTCCACTTTTAGTGGTAACGATAATAACTCCACTTCCTCCTCTGGAACCGTAAATTGCCGCAGACGAAGCATCTTTCAAAACGTCCATTCTGGCGATATCCTGTGGATTCAAAAAGTCAATATTATCGGTAGGCACACCATCGACAACAAAAAGAGGTTTAGAACCGTCTTTATTAATGGAGTTTGCACCTCTAATAATGACATTAAAACCATCACCAATACGACCTGAATTCGAAGTTACCTGAACCCCTGCAATTCCTCCCTGAATAGCTTCCATAGGGTTGGTTACATTTCTTTCGGTAATTTTTGCGGCAGATAAAGTATTAATTGCACCTGTTAAATCTGTTTTCTTTGCCGTACCGTACCCAACGACAACAACTTCATTAAGTGAGTTCGATTGTTCAGAAAGACTTACGTTTACTTTAGATTTTCCGGCAACGCTAACTTCTTGTGTTTGAAAACCCAGATAGCTAATTACTAAAATTGCTTTATTACTGGTTACATTAATTTTAAAACTTCCCTCAAAATCTGTAGAGGTACCATTTTTAGTTCCTTTCTCCTGGACATTTACACCTGGTAGTGATAATCCTGCAGCATCTGTAATTTTCCCTTCTACCACAGTAGATTGAGCGTAGATTGTAGTACTCAACAGGAAATTCAGGAAAAATAAAAATACAAGATTGTATTTTATTTTTTTCTTCGATAATTGTTTAAAATTCATAGTTTGGTTAAATAGTTTTGGTTAAATTGATAGTTTTTAATTTTTAATCGTTTCTACTCTTTTTTCATTCGCATTTGTATTTATAAAATTGATATTCTTTACATTTTTCAATAAGTAAGGTTCCCCTACTTTGGCTATTACTACATTTTTTAGCGTAATATTCTCGACAGGAGATTCCTCATATCCTTCGGCCCAAACTCCGTATTTCCCGCCGTTTTTTACGGTTATATTTTCAAGATTTATATTTCGTACTGTAGGTATAAAATTTCCTGTTTGAGAACCGTATACGTTATAGAACATCGTTACACGCAAAACACATTCTTTTACAGTTCCCACTTCAAGATTTCTCACATAGATATCCTCTACAATTCCTCCTCTTTTTGAATTGGTTTTAATACGAATTGCACGATCCAGATTAGGACTGTCCATTACACAATTCTCTACAAAAACATTATTTACACCAGCCGAAATTTCACTTCCCATGACCACTCCGCCATGACCATCGATCATTTTACAATTCTGAACAATGATGTTTTTACTTGGTATGGCCACTCTTCTTCCATCAGCATCGCGTCCGGATTTTATAGCAATACAATCATCACCAGTATTGAAAGTGCAGTTTTTAATGAGTACATTTTGAGAATATTCAGGATCGCAGCCATCATTATTAGGCCCGTGACTATTTACTGTTACGCCATCAATAATGATGTTATTTGTTTTTATGGGATGTAAAATCCAAAACGGAGCATTTATTACGGTAATATCTTTTACTAAAACCGTGTTACATTCAAAAAACTCAATAAAATTGGGGCGTAAATAACGTCCTTCACCAAAAATACGATCCCCAACCGGAACACCTTTTTCGGCCATTTCAATTAAAACTTCGCGATTTTGAGGATCATTTTGAGAAGGAATTCCTTTCTTCCAGCCATAATCTTTTCCTCCGGACCAAATCCACCAATTCGTATTATCAGCCTGACCATTAAGAGTTCCTTTTCCTGTTATAGCAACATTGGTTTTATTTTTGGCATATATAAGAGGAGAATAATTCATGAGTTCGGTTCCTTCCCATGAAGTATGAACCATCGGGTAATCTTTTGGATTTATACTGAAAAGAATTTCGGCGTTGTCTTCTAGATGCAGATTCACATTACTTTCTAAATGTATAGGACCTGTCAGATATTTTCCATTAGGCACCAAAACTCTTCCACCGCCATTGCCTGCACATGCCTTAATTGCTTTTTCGAAGGCCAGTGTATTTGAAGTTTTTCCGTCAGCTATGGCACCAAAATCATTTATATTGAAAGTTTTATCAGCAAATTGAGTCTGAGGAATACTCTTTATAATTAATTCCATCTTTTTCCAAGGATCTGAATCAGAAACTACAGTAGCATGCTTTGCACATGACAACACTGTTATAGCCATTATACTGGAGATTAAAAAAGGTCTAAGTGCTATAATCTTATTTACAAACATTTGTGAAGGATTTATTGTTTAGTCTTTCAAACCATTACATATATGTAATCGATTACACGAAAGTATAAAATAAGTTCTTACACACCAAATTAATTAGCAAAAAATTTATATATTTAATTTTTATTATGAAATATAATTACACTTAATGTAAAAAAACCTATAATTTATTATCATTGTTGATCCGAAAACGTTTTAATTATAAATTATGGTAATCGATAACAATTTGTGTAACGTTATAAAAAAAAATGTATTTTTGTCTGAGATTAATCTGAAAACCTTTTTTAATGAGCGAAAAAATAACTATTTACGATATTGCTGAAAAACTGAATATCACTGCCGCTACTGTTTCAAGGGCTTTAAACAACAATCCTAAAATAAAAGAAAGCACACGCGAGCTGGTTATTAAAACCGCTGCTTCGATGAACTATAAGCAAAATAAACTGGCGTTGGCATTAAAAAGCGGACGTAGTAATAATATTGGCGTTATTGTTCCTCGTATAGACAGCAACTTTTTTGCATCTGTCATTAGAGGAATCGAAGAGGAACTTCATCCTCATGGTTATCAGGTAATCATTTGCCAGACTCATGAAAGCACGAAAAGAGAAAACGAAAACTTGTATACCTTAATAGATGCTCAGGTAGATGGCATATTAATGTCTGTTACCGATGTGACCGGAGAAAACGATGGTGCATTTCATAATGTATTACAAAAAAATGTCCCTCTTATCTTTTTTGACAGAAGCAAACATATTGATGGCGTTAGCTCAGTAACCATCAATGACTTTAAAGGAGGATATATCACTACAAAGCATTTGATTGACGAAGGCTGTAAATCTATTGCTCATTTATCCGGAGATCAATCCCTCGAAATTTTCAAAAACAGGTTTTTAGGCTATAAACAAGCTTTATTGGACAACGGAATGGAATTTAAAGAGGAATATGTAATCCCCGTTAAAAGTTTTGTTGATGCAGGAAAAGACGCAGTTGATATTTTATTACAATTAGAAACTCCACCGGATGCTATATTTTCATCCAGTGATTTCGCTGCTTTAGGGGCAATTCAAGAGCTACGATCAAGAAATATTAATATTCCTAAAGATTTTTGTGTTGCAGGTTTCAGTAACGAACCTTTCACCAAATTCATGGAATTATCTATTACTTCAGTAGATCAGTCACCACTGGAAATGGGAAAAATGTCAGCACGTGTTTTCTTAGAACAAGTAGATAAAACCGACACTATAAAAATTGAAAAAAAGGTAGTTCTCGCTCCTGAATTACACATCCGTAAATCGTCGTCAAGATCTAACTCATAATTTTTTTACTCTATAAGTTCATTTAATAATGAACTTTTTTTTTACCATTAAGATATTAAGAAAATTAAGTTCAAAGCTTATATCTTCATAGTAAAGATTAAGTTTTATTCTCTTAGAAAAAATTAAAAACCAATAAGCACAAAGCTTTATTATCTTAATATCTTAATGGCAAAAAACAAAAAAGCTCACTGTTCAGGTGAGCTTTTTGTTATATCGTTAACTTTTAATTAAAGCGAAACTCCTCTTTTCCAAGGAATAAATACATCTTGTTTCAACTGGTCTGCTTTTGTTTCCACGTTTCCGCTCGCCAATTCTATAATGTAATCTACTATTTCTGCTCCAACCTCGGTAATGGTTTTTTCACCAGTAATCACCGTTCCGGCATTTACATCGATAATATCAGACATTCTATTAATTAATGCCGTGTTCGAAGAAATTTTTACAACCGGTGCAATCGGATTTCCCATCGGATTTCCTAAACCTGTGGTAAATAAAACAACTGTTGCGCCCGACCCAACCAATCCTGTGGTACATTCTGCGTCATTTCCTGGCGTATTTAAAAGATTTAATCCTGGTTTTGAAATATATTCTCCGTAATCTAAAACATCTACAACAGGTGAAGTTCCACCTTTTTTAGCCGCACCAGCAGATTTCATTGCATCTGTAATTAATCCGTCTTTGATGTTTCCCGGAGATGGATTCATATCAAACCCTGAACCTGCATCAACAACTGATTTTTCAAAAGCTTTCATTAAAGTTAAAAACTTATCTGCTTTTTCTTCGTCCACACATCGGTTCATCAATTCTTGCTCAACGCCACATAATTCCGGAAACTCTGCCAAAATTGTTTTCCCTCCCAAAGCTGCAAAAATATCTGAAACAATTCCTAATGCCGGATTAGCAGAAATTCCTGAAAATCCGTCAGACCCTCCACATTCTAAACCAATACTTAGCTTTGAAAGAGGAGCAGGTTTGCGTTCAATTTTGTTGGCTCTTTTAATGGCTTCATAAGAATCTTTAATCACCATTTGAAACATTTGATCAGTAGTTCCAATTTGTTGTTGCTCATAGATCAAAATTTCTTTATCACTATTCGGACTCATTTCTTTCAATGCCTTTTTAAAAATATCAACTTGCAAATTTTGGCAACCTAAACTTAAAACAGTTGCACCTGCAACATTTGGATTGTTCACATAGCCTGCAAGCAGTTTTGCCAACAATTCTGAATCTTGTCGAATCCCTCCACAACCACCTTGATGATTGATAAATTTTACTTCGACATTATCTAAAAGATTTTCATTTAAATTTTTATCCGAAACTTCTTCTACGCTTTTTTCTTCAATTAAAGAGCGTAACAAATTTTTATAAGAAACTTCTTTTTTGGGCATTAATTCGTTTTCAAAAATATCTTTCAGTTTTTCGATATTTTTGTTTTCACAAAAAACCAATGGAAAAAACAACCAAACGTTTTTGGTTCCAACTTGTCCATCAGTACGGTGGTATCCGTTGAAAGTTTTGTCTTTCCAACGATCTACATTTGGTGGAGTCCAACCTAAATTTCCGTTTTTACCAAAAACTTTTTCACTTTGATGTTTTACATTTTCGGTGGTAATTACTTCTCCTTTTTTTATAGGTTTAGCAGCTTTTCCAACCAAAACACCATACATTATAATATCATTACCAATTGCAAAATCTTTCTCTGCGATTTTATGTTTTGCTTTAACATCAGTTGTTGGCGAAACGGTAGTTCCTTCAAATATAATTTGTTCGTTTTGTACCAAATCGGTTAAAGCGACAATTACGTTATCTGCCGGGTTGACTTTTATTAATTTTTTTTGCATGATCGTTTTTTTTAAAGTAGCTAAGTTTCTAAGGTGCTAAGTCGCTAAGATGCGTCCCGAAAACTTAGAATTTTAGAAACTATTCCAATTAATACTGTTTGCTAAAATTAGCAAAACCTTTTTCTATTCCGTTTTCTTCAATTTCATTTAAGGCCAGTACCAAAGCTTCAGATAAACCTTTTACCTGAGTTAAATCTTCACCCCAGAATTCAGTATTAGCCAATATTTTAGCTACAACTAAATCTGTATCTTTTAATTGCCAAGCGTTGTTAAATGCTTCAACTATCTCCGGAGAATCTTTTACAGGTAATGCTTCGTTATTCCAGGTTCCTTTGTAGAACTGAATTAAACTTGCTAATGAAAAAGTTAAGTTAACAGGCAATTTTTTATTAGCATGATAATATCCTAATAAACTAGGCAAAACTCTTACTTTGAATTTTGAAATAGAATTTAATGCAATATCAGCCAGCGCATGTTTGATAAATGGATTTTTAAATCGGTCCATTACCTCTTCAGAATAAGCTGTAATTTCATTTTTGTCCATATCAAGCGTTTCACTAATTTCACTAATAACGCTGTTTACGAATTTTCCGGTAAAATCTCCGTTAACCGTTTCCATTACTAATTTATTACCATATAATAGTGAAAAAGGAACCATTGCCGTGTGTGCACCGTTTAGAATACGAACTTTAATCATTTTAAAAGGACGTATATCATCAACGATTTTTACATTCAAATCTGTTTTATCAAAAGGTAATTTTGCTTTTAAAGCATCGCCACCTTCAATAGCCCAAAGAAAGAAAGGTTCTGCAGCAACAATTAAATTGTCCTTATACTCTAATTTATTATTGTATTCTTCAATTTCAGCTCTTGGATATCCGGGAACAATTCTGTCAACCAAAGTACTGTGATACGTACAAGCATCTGATACCCAAGTTTTAAATTTATCCTCTAATTTCCATAAATCAACATATTGTAAAATATATTTTTTAAGCGTCTCTGAGTTATAATCAATCAATTCACAAGGAATTATGGTTACTGCTTTAGAAGCATCTCCATTGAAATGTTTAAATCTTTCATATAATAAAACCGTCAACTTTGCAGGAAATGAAACCGGCGGCTGCATATCCGGAGTATCACTTTCGATGAATTCAATTCCGGCTTCAGTAGTATTTGAAACAATAAACTGAAGTTCTTCTTCTTTGGCTAAAGCCAAATAATCTGCAAATTCAGTATACGGATTTATAGCTTTTACAATATTTGTGATCAACTCAATATCCTGTATTTTTTCGCCTTTTTTAATACCATTCATAAACAAAGTATAAAGACCATCCTGATCGTTAATCAGGTGTACCATACCGTCTTTCAAAGGTTGCACCATTGCAATACCGGCATTAAAATCAACTTCTTTATTTAGTTTGTGAAATGCGTAATCAACAAAAGCTCTCAGGAAATTTCCTTCTCCAAACTGAACTACTTTTATTGGCTGTAATTTTTCTAATCCTGTATTTTTTCTGTTTAACTCTTTCATTTTAAATCTTTAAAGTGTTATAAATAACCACATTAAAACCTTATTAGCTTTTAAATCTTCCATTGTAAAAGAAACATTACACTTGTGTGAGGAAAGTAAATTTTGCTGTGAGGAATGACAAAATTTATTTTTCAAGTGTAATGCTCAATTACAATCTCTAAAATCTAAAAAAACGCTTGTAAATAAGGATCGGTATGATTACTCCTTATTTATTTTTAATATTTTTGATGATATCAAGAACCTGGCTTACTTTCGTTTTTAAGCCATCATAATCCTCTTTATCTAATATATCTTTCGAAATTAATTGTGAACCTAATCCCACACAAGTTGCGCCTGCATTTAACCAGGATGACAAACTTTCTACGGTTGGGTAAACACCGCCTGTTGGCATAATATTCGTCCAAGGGCAAGGTCCTTTTATAGCTTTTATAAACTCTGGTCCGTAAATATCCGCAGGAAATAATTTTACGATTTCACATCCTAATTCTTCCGCTCTTGCAATTTCAGTAAGTGTTCCGCAACCAGGCGACCAAAGCACTTTACGTCGATTACAGGCTATGGCTATATCTTCTCTAAAAACAGGAGTTACAATAAAATTAGCCCCTAAACTCATATACAATGAAGCTGCTGCTGCATCGGTTATAGAACCTACACCCAACATCATTCCCGGCAGTTCAGCCAAAGCATATTTGTTTAAAGCTCCAAAAACTTCATGAGCAAAATCACCTCTGCTGGTAAACTCCATTAATCGCGCACCACCATCATAACATGCCTTTAACACTTTCTTGCTTACTTCTATATCTGAATGAAAAAACAACGGAACCATTCCGTTCTCTTTCATTTGTAAAGCCACTTCAATTCTTGAATATTTTGCCATCTTTTCTTAATTATCTTGATACTAATGCAGAACCATCTCCATCTATCATATTTTCAACTTCTTTTAAAGTAACCAGATTATAATCTCCTGCAATGGTATGTTTCAAACAACAAGCCGCTACTGCAAAGTCTAACGCTCTCTGATTATTATTTTGATATTGCTGCAACCCGTAGATCAATCCACCCATAAAAGCATCTCCACTACCTACTCTATCTACAACCGGCGTTACTTCTTTTACAGCTGCATTATAAATTGCTTTACCGTCAAATAAAATACCGCCAATTCTCTGGTGTGATGCACTTACAGAATAACGTAATGTAGTGGCTACTGTTTTTAAATTCGGAATCAAATCAAACAGTTTCGTATACAAAACAGGAAGTGATTTCTCATCCTGATAATTCGGGTTAACCTTAGGTATTCCTAACATGAAATACGCCGTATCTATATCTCCTAAAATAACATTGCTATACTTTAGCATTTCTGGCATAACATCACTTGGCGTTTTACCATATTGCCATAATTTTGATCGGTAGTTCAGGTCACATGAAATGGTAATTCCTTTTTTATGCGCTACTTTAATTGCTTCTAAACAAGCTTCTGCAGCACTTTCTGAAATTGCCGGGGTAATTCCGCTCCAGTGAAACCAGGTTGCACCTTCCAGGACTTTCTCCCAATTAATTGTACCTTTTTGAATAGTTGCCATCGAACTATGTGCACGATCATAAACAACATTACTGCCACGTGTTCCGGCACCGGTTTCAAGAAAGTAAATTCCTAAACGTTCTCCTCCGTAAACTATGTTTTTAGACTCGACGTTCATTTTTCGCATTTCTTTTAATGCCGAAGTACCAATTTCATTCTCAGGTAATCTTGTTACAAATTCTGCGTTTACGCCATAATTCACTAAAGACACACAAACATTAAATTCGCCTCCTCCGTAAGAAGCGCCAAATGCCGTAGATTGTGAAAAACGTAAATGCCTCTCTGTCGAAAGACGCAACATAATTTCTCCGAATGCAACTACTTTACTCATATTATTTTTTATTGTTTTACCAGTAATTTTTTTTTTACCACTAAGAGACTTTTCTTTTTACCATTAAGAGATTAAGAAAAATTAAGCTTGATGGTTTGTTTTAGTAATCCCAATAGGTATCGGGATAAAAGATTAAAATGATTTCTTAAATTAAATCCGCAAAATCTGCGTTTTGCTTTCTTTTAAAACTTTTAATCTTAATTTTCTATTCAGCATTCAACTTAATTTTCCTTAACATCTTAGTGGTAAAATTATTTTTAGAACTTGAAATATTCTTTTGCGTTGTTATATGAAATGTCTGAAACTAATTTCCCTATCCATTCCATATCGTTTGGTAATTCTCCACGTTTGATTTCGTCTCCTAAAAGATTACATAAAATACGTCTGAAGTATTCGTGTCTTGGAAAAGACAAGAAGCTTCTTGAATCGGTTAGCATTCCTACGAAACAACTAATTAATCCCATGTTAGAAAGGGCATTTAATTGTTTGGTCATTCCGTCTTTTTGATCTAAAAACCACCATCCTGATCCAAACTGTACTTTTCCGCGAACGCTTCCGTCATTGAAGTTTCCAATCATGGTTGCCATTACTTCGTTATCAGCAGGATTTAAGTTATAAATGATTGTTTTAGTCAATTTATCTTTACTATCTAATGCGTTTAAAAAGCTGGATAATTTTTGAGCCTGAGGATAATCTCCAATAGAATCCCATCCTGTATCAGGTCCTAAAATTCTGTGCATACGTGCATTATTATTACGCAATGCCCCTAAGTGAAACTGCTGTACCCATCCGAACTCATGATAGGTTTCAGATAAGAATAATAAAACAGCACTTTGGAATTTTAAAGCTTCTTCCGGTGATATAATTCTGTTTTCTCTTTTCTTTTTGAAAATAGTATTTATTTCAGATTCTGTAAATTCTTCAAAATAAATCTGATCTAAACCGTGATCACTTAATTTGCAGCCATTTGCATTAAAAAATTCAATTCTCTTTCTTAATGCAGCCTGCAAATCAGCAAAAGTATTAATTGCAATACCGGACACATCCCCTAATGTGTCCAGATATGCATTATAACCATCATTAGAAATTAAGATGGCTTTATCAGGTCTGAAAGCTGTACTCATTTTAGTTCCGATAGGATTTTTTGTCAGTTTCTGGTGAAACTCTAAATTATCAATCGGATCTTCTGTGGTACAAACCAATTCAGCATTTACTTTTTTCAGTAAGTTTTGCGTACTATAAGCCTGAGAATTAATTTTCTCTGTAGTTTCGATATAAATTTTCTCTGCTGATTTTTCGTTCAGCAAATCATAGATATCAAAATAACGGGCTAATTCTAAGTGCGTCCAGTGGTACAAAGGATTACGCATTGTATAGGGAACCGTTTTTGCCCAGTTTAAGAACTTATCTTTATCTGAACCATTTCCTGTTACAAATTGCTCGTTGATCCCTAATGTACGCATCGCACGCCATTTGTAATGATCTCCGTTTATCCAAACTTGTGTTATATTATCAAAAACCTTATCCTCAGCAATAAACTGCGGATTCAAATGATTATGGTAATCAATTATAGGTTGATTTTTTGAGTAATTATGATATAACTCTTCAGCGAATTTATTTTCAAGTAAAAAGTTATCGTTTATGAATGTTTGATTTGCGCTCATTTCTTCTTTCTTTATTATTGCGAATTACTCGTTGGATGGTTTTCCAATTGTAGCTAAAATTCCACCGTCAACATAAAGGATATGTCCGTTTACAAAGTCACTTGCTTTTGAAGATAAGAAGATTGCAGCACCTTGCAAATCTTCTGGATCTCCCCAACGTGCAGCAGGTGTTCTGCTGATAATAAATTCGTTGAAAGGATGACCATCTACTCTAATAGGAGCTGTTTGGCTAGTAGCAAAATATCCTGGACCGATTCCGTTTGTTTGAATATTAAACTTTGCCCATTCTGTTGCCATATTTTTGGTTAACATTTTCAAACCTCCTTTTGCAGCAGCGTAAGCACTCACAGAATCTCTACCCAATTCACTCATCATCGAACAGATATTAATAATTTTTCCCTGTCTTCTTTCGATCATTCCTTTTGCAACTGTTTTTGAAACTATAAAAGGACTTACTAAATCTACTTTTATAACTGCTTCAAAATCCTCTACTTCCATTTCAATCATAGGAATTCTTTTTATAATTCCCGCATTGTTGATCAAGATATCAATTGGACCAACTTCGCTTTCGATTTTATTTATATTTTCTATTACAGCTGCTTCATCAGTTACATCAAATACATAACCATATGCTTCAATACCAACAGACTTATATTCTGCAACTGCCTTATCTACTGTTTCTCTTGATGAGCGATCGTTTATTACAATTTTTGCGCCTGCCTGACCAAGTCCTTTTGCCATAGCCATTCCCAGACCATGAACTCCTCCTGTAACAAGTGCAATTTTTCCAGTTAAATCAAAAAGGTTAATTGACATAATTTTTTATTTAATTGTTATTAAGTTATCTTAAATCAGTTATTTTACAAACATCCATATCTCCGTAATCTAAATTCTCTCCTGCCATTCCCCAGATAAAAGTATAATTACTGGTTCCTGATCCTGAGTGAATTGACCATGGTGGAGAAATTACTGCCTGATGATTGTTCATCCAGATATGTCTTGTTTCTTGTGGTTGTCCCATAAAATGACAAACTGCCTGATTTTCCGGAATATCCAAATAGAAATACACTTCCATTCTACGATCGTGTACGTGAGCCGGCATGGTATTCCACACACTTCCAGGTCTTAACTCCGTCATTCCCATTTGTAACTGGCAAGTTGTTACCACACTACCAATAATCATCTGGTTTACTGTGCGGTGATTAGCCGTTTCCATTGTACCTAATTCTAATTTATTTGCTTCTGCTAAACTTACTTTTACCGTTGGGTAAGTAGTATGAGCCGGTGCAGAGTTGATATAATATTTAGCAGGATTATTGCTGTCGTCACTTTTAAAAATTACTTCTTTATTACCGCTTCCGATATACAAAGCATCTTTAAATCCTAATGCGTATGTTTTTCCTTCTACTACAATAGAACCGCTTCCTCCAACATTAATAATTCCGATTTCTCTTCTTTCTAAAAAATAAGAAGCTTTAAGCGGGTCGATACTTTCTAATGCTAAATCTCCTTTTACCGGAACTGCAGAACCGGCAATATATCTATCATAATGAGAATAGGTTAAAACAATCTCATCATGTTGCATTAAGTCATCAATTAAGAATTCACTTCTTAATTCCTGAGTATCATACTTTTTTACAGCTTCCGGGCTTGACGCGTATCTTGAACTATATTTTGTCATAATTTTTAATTTAATGTAATCGATTGCACAAAATTAGATTTTTATCTTTAAAAAACACATTTTCAACTATTAAAATTTTCCAAATATTACATACCGGTAATCGGACTGTATTTAGGAACTAAAGTTTTCATTACGATCCAACCTGTTAAATAACATACGGCACAGATAGAAAAAATGATAAAATAACCGGCTTCAATACCATGAAAGCCCATAAAAGACATATTGGTTTCTTTGGCGTGATCAAATAATAATCCTGAACCTTTATTGATTATGGTAGAGCCAACACCTCCTGCAAGTCCACCAATTCCTGTAATGGTAGCAATTGCTTTTTTAGGAAACATATCTCCTACAGTTGTAAAAATATTCGCCGACCATGATTGGTGAGCTGCTCCTGCAATACCAATGATAATTACCGGAATCCAGTAACTTATGTAACCTAAAGGCTGCGCAATTAAGGCTAATAATGGAAAGAACGCAAAAATCAGCATTGCTCTCATTCTTCCTTCGTAAGGGTTCATTCCTTTCTTTTCTACAAAATAAGTTGGCAGCCAGCCTCCTATTATAGAAAGCAGGGTAATCATATATAAAACAAACAATGGTAAAGCGGCTTGCGTAGAATCCATTCCGTAAACTGAGCTTAAATAAGCAGGTGTCCAGAACAAAAAGAACCACCACACACCATCGGTCATAAATTTACCAAAAGCAAAAGCCCAGGTTTGTTTGTACTTAAAACATTCTACAAAAGATACTTTTGTCGTAGTTTCCGGTACATAACCAACTAACTTACTATCAGCAACATCATCTTGTTGAATGTATTCTAATTCAGCAGCAGATACTTTTGGATGTCTCTCTGGTTTATCATACATAAAAACCCAAAATCCCATCCATACAAAACCTAATGCCCCAATGATAATAAAAGCCATTTCCCAACCGAATGATTTCGCAATAAAAGGAATCGATATTGGAGCTGCCAAAGCCCCTACGGTTGCACCTGCATTAAAAATACTGGTAGAAAATGCCCTGTCTTTTTTAGGAAAATATTCTGCTGTAGTTTTTATAGCGGCCGGAAAGTTTCCTGCCTCACCTACTGCCAGAACAAAACGTGCAAATATGAACAATGTAACACTTACATTAATAACCAATCCTGTATCCTGTACCAGATCTATTGCGTCTTTTGCACCTTCAAAACCTACAAACCAATTTCCTGTAATAATTCCTGCTGTTGCAATACCGCAAAAAGCATGCAAACAAGCTCCTAAAGACCAAATTCCAATAGCCCACAGAAATCCTTTTTTAGTGTCCAGCCAATCTACAAATCGACCTGCAAATAATAAAGAAACGGCATAAAAAATCGAGAATAAAGCTGTAATATTTCCATAGTCATTGTTCGTCCAATGAAATTCCGGCGCGATAAAATCACTCCATGTCAACGAAAGTACTTGTCTGTCTAAATAGTTGATTGTGGTAGCAAAAAACAGTAAAGCACAAATACTCCAACGATACGTTCCTGTAGATTTTTTGGCTTGATTGGTAATAACTGTGTCTGGTGGTTGGTTCATAGTAAAATTGAATTATAAAATTGATATTTTTTTCTGCACTATTAATTTACTTATTAACTCAGGTAAAAGACAATAAAAATCAATTTTGCAAATCTAACAAATTAAAATAATGTAATCGATTGCACAAATATAGTTTTTAATCTTTATATTCCAAATATATTATATAAAAAATTATTTTAACTAAATAAATAAACATATAGAACAAAAAAGTCTATTCAAAATTACACATTAAACAATATATCTGTTAAAAGCAGACATGTGAAATTTGTCCTTATTAGGGGGTAAAATTGTACCAAAAATAACACCCTGAAATCATTTACCGCCCCTGCACCCTGTCTCAAAATAAAAACTGCTTTTTAACGTTCTTTCCAATACAGAAATAGGCTAAAATTTCTATTTTTGAATATTTGCTAAAAAGCATACTATTTAACTAATTCATTATAAAATTGAAAAATTCACAAAAAATTTTCCTAAAAAAAGCCGTGATAATTCTTGTTGTTTTAACAGGAGTCACCAACCGGCTTAATGGTCAGAATAAAATCGTACCGCTATGGAATAAAATACCGGACGAAATTAAGGCAACGGATTATAAGGAAAACGAAAGCATCAAGGACGGAAAAGTACAAAGCACCAGTTTGGTCAGCATTCCTACCTTAAGCATTTTCCTGCCGGCAGCAAGTAAACCCAATCAGGCCGCAGTTATCATATTTCCCGGCGGAGGATATCAGCACTTAGCAATTGATAAGGAAGGAACTAAAGTAGCCGAGTGGTTCAATAGTCTGGGAATTGCAGCTTTTGTAGTAAAGTACCGATTACCAAGTGATAAGATCATGAAAAACAAAAACATTGGGCCTTTGCAAGATGCTCAGGAAGCTGTGCGTTATGTAAGACAAAATGCTGCAAAATACAATATTAATGCAAACAAAATTGGAATTTTAGGGTTTTCTGCCGGAGGACATTTGGCATCTACACTGGCTACGCATTACGACGAAAAAACATATGAAACGACTTCGAAAGTAAGCGCAAGACCTGATTTTTCTCTTTTAATTTATCCTGTAATATCCATGCAAAATGATATTACACACAAGGGATCACAAATTAGTTTGTTGGGTAATAATCCGTCGCAGGAATTGCTTGATTCGTTTTCGAATGAAAAAAGGGTAACCGCACAAACTCCGCCAACTTTTTTGGTGCATGCAACAGACGATACAACCGTTTTACCTGAAAACAGTATCAATTTTTACTTAGCGCTTAAAAATAATGGTGTTCCGGCTGAATTGCATATTTATGAAAAAGGCGGACATGGTTTTGGTTTGGGTATAAAAGATACCAGCAAGTTCTGGACACGAGATTGTGAAGAATGGCTTAGAAGTCAGGGATTAACTAAATAAAATTAATAGGAGTATAATTTTTTACCCTCTCGATTAGCTTCAATGCATCAAATTAAAAAAAAAGGCAAAACTCATAAAGTTTTGCCTTTAACCAACATCAAAAACTATAAAAAAACGGATTCCCAATCCGTTAAACTGACATTTCTTTCTCTAAGACTTGTTTAGCTTTGGTAATAGGAATTGCTTTTGTGGCAACTTTTGGAGATGCAGCTGGTTTTTTACCAAATTTCTGTTTTCCCCACCAAATTAAAAATCCAGTAATAGGCAAACTGGCAGAAATTAGACTGGCAAAAAAAGCAATAATTTTCCCTGTAAGTCCCAGTACACTTCCCACATGAATATCATAATTCATTCTTCGTATTTTGTCTGGTATATTAGCATCGATATATTTTCCTGAAAAAGTCGACTTTATTGAAATCTCTTTTAAAGTCTGCTGATCAAAATTATACCTGTCCATATTATAGTAGGTATTTTTTTGTTTGTAAACAAAAGCTCCAATAGGATCTGCTGGTTTCGCAGGAATCGAAATTAGTATTCCGGCTGCCTGTGGATTTTGTTTGTTCATCTTCAACAAAACTTTATCAGCCGTAGTAAGATTAAAAGTCTTAACATTTGTAGTGTCTGATTTTGGGGATTCACGGCTTTCGACTAATGGTTTTCCTCCGGATGTAACCCAGTATAGTGATTTACTCCACCAGTCAAAACTCCATACTAAACCGGTAACGGCAATAAAAAATAGAAAAATGCAGCTGTAAAACCCAAGCACATTATGCAAATCATAATTGACGCGTTTGAAACTGGCATCTGTTTTTATTTTAAAACTTTTATTAATAATGGACTTAATCCATTTAGTTGGCCACCAAAGCACTATCCCTGAAATTAATAAAATAACAAAAATTATAACTGCCACACCCACAATTGGCCTTCCTATATTATAAGGTAGCCATAAAGCACGGTGGCCGTTTAATATCCATCTGAAAAAATCGGGAGATTCGCCTCTCGAAAAAGATTTTACATTTAATATTTCTCCAGTATACGGATTCATATAAATGCTGGTAAAAACACCGCTTCTTCTTTTTCTGGGCTTTTCTTCTTTTTCCCCTTTTGGTTTGCCTTTTCCTTGCGGTTTTAGATCAGATTTTCCTTTTTCACTCCCATTTTTAGCCGTGTCATTTTTAAGATTTCCTTTTTTTCCTCCTCTTTTATGTTCTCCTTTTTCGTCTTTACTTTCTTTTTTCTCGATAAAATACCCCACAATAGCAGCATCCTCTTTGGATCCAAAAGTAACACTTGTGGCATGATTGCCTTTCATGGTTTTATCTGCAATTGTAACCAATTGCGAGGGCAATAAAAAAGCTTTTTCCTGAGGTTCTACAAAACGCCAGTCTTCGATAAAATCTTTAATTTCGTTTTCAAAAACATAAATACACCCCGTTAAACTAACAATGACCACAATAATACCGGAAGCCAGTCCGAGCCATAAATGCAACCAGGCCATAATACGCTTGAAAAGCGATTTTTTACTTTTTTTCTTATTTGTATTTGATTTTGAAAAAGAAAACATAATTAGTAGCGTATAAAAAGATAAATAAAAAAACCGCAAGCCCCGAAAGGCCTACGGTCCAAAAGAAACCAATTTTTAATATTTTAATTTTGCAATTGCAGTAATCTGACCACCTTCAACTTTTATTCCTTTAGTAGCAACAGCAGTTGAGCCGTTGATTGTATAAATCCAGTTTCCTTCGGGAGTATTAATACCAACAATAGCAGATGTACCGTCTTCGCTAACAAGATTATATCTTTCTACTGTTGTAAAACTAATTGTTTCAGGCGCATTAGTTACCCATGTAAAAGTTTGATTGTAAACATCAGCAATTGCCAGTTTTGCAGCACCTTTATTAGTTCCTGCCGTACCATACATTTGTAGCAAAACTTTTCCTTTAGAGATATAGCTGGATGAAGCAATTTTATATCCTCCTGACTTTTCCTGTACATTAAAGAAATACGTTTTATCAAATTCTGTAGTTCCTTTTTTAATTTTTACCACAGCAGATGGTTTAGTAGAAGTTACAACAGAATTGCTTGTAGCAACTGCTCCTGAGAAACCGTAAGCATCTCCGTTTTCGTCCTGATACAATCCGTTTGTAAAATAACCTCCTAAATAACTGGTACGGTTATCTTTGATCACTTTTTCTAATTTAAGTTCCGGATATGTATATACCGCAACCCATGTACTGTCCGGGTTTTTAGTTCCAAAATTATCAACTCCGTCACCTTTAATACTCATATAAGGCATGTACACTTTTTCGCCCACCTGAGTTGCCCAGGTAAAAAAGGCTCTTTCGCCGTTTCCTGCTAATTTTTTCGTGTCTTGTTGCGCCTCACCTGTAATAAGTGATTTTTCTGCATCAATTTTATACATTTGAGCAATAGATGCCGCACCGCTTCTTGGAACTTTAATCGTTAAAATATCCTTGTTTACAGCTGTAAAAACGTGTACCGTTTCTGCCTGAAAATTAGATTTCTTAATTAACTTTCCTTCTGCATTAAGGTTATAAGTTGTTACAGCACCAGGATTTCCTTGTCCGTATAATAAACTAAAAAAATTATTTTGCGCTGTAATGTAATAGCGGTAAGATCCGTCTTGTTCGATACCATTACCGGTTGTAGTAATAGACCCTTTAGAAATATCATCAGCAGTCAACAAATAATCTGCAATTCCTGCTGCTCCCGTAGTGGCAGTAATTAAATATTTTGTTTTTCCGGTGTCTACTCCACCGCCTGTTTCATTTCCGGGTTTATCAGAATCACTACTACAAGAGAACGTTGTAAAAGCTACTAAAGCTGAGAACAAAATTAATTTGCTACTTTTTTTCATGTTATTATGGTTTGAATTATTAAATTATTTACGTGATTTATCGAAAAAATATCTGAATTTGAGGTAAAAGCCACGACTTGGTTTTTGCAACGAAAAGTTATCGTACAGCTTATTGTCTAATGCATTTTTACATTCAAAAGCTATATTGTATTTTCCGTCTGCAAGCGTGTAAACAATATTTATATCGTGATTAAACTGTGTTGGAATATCCAGTTTACTAGACTGAATACCACGGCTTGGCCATGACAAATAATAATCATAGACATAGAGAAGATTGTATCCTACAGATAAATTATTTCCTTTTTTTATAAAATCATTAAAAAATATCGTCGCATCAAAATTTCCAAATAAATAGGGGATGTTTGGCACCCTGTCTTTGTAAAAAAGCGATACATATTCCTGGCCTGGCTCATATTTTGTCATATTACGAAGATTTTGATAAGTCATATTTACACCCGCAGTAAATCGGTTTTTGTACGAATATCGAATCTCTGTATCTACTCCGTAATTCGTCACTCGGCCCTGATTGACGTTGGTTTGCATGGTTTGATTTATATTCAGCTCAGAACGTATAAAATCTCTAGCATCCCGATACAAAAAGTTCAGATCAAATGTCATGGCATTTACTTTTCTAAAGCTAGTTTGGTAGCTCACTCCAGCATTAAAATTATTACTGGTCTCCGGTTTAAGGTCAAGATTTCCGGCAATATTTTCATTTACGTTTCCAAAGATTTCCTGTGGATTTGGCAAACGGTAACTTTTTTCGAAAGATCCTTTTACCTGCAAATTTTGTCTGATATAGTAGCTTGTTGCTCCACCGTATCCCATTACAGAAGTATGGTCTACATACTGCTGGTATGCAATATCTCCGGTATTTCCAGATGGGTTATAACTTCTGGAATAAGTCGTTTTTAGGGAATAATCTTTTAAGAATACAGATGTACTCCACTTCTCATTATAATCAAACTTATAACCTAGTCCTATTACATTTTTTTGTGATTTTTTAGGTTGTTTGTACACTAAAGATTCAGGAACTAACTCATCACTTTCTTTACGATCAAAAGTATTGAAGGTATTGTTTAACATAAATGAATGTCTCTCGTTCAAACTATAAGTGGCATTTGCTGTAGCAATTCCGTTATTGTTTTTGAATTTGCGCAACGTACGACTGCGTTCTCCTCCTAAACCGTCAAACTTTCTGCTCTCGCCAAACCAGTTATATCTGATATATACGGTATCAATATTTTTTTCTTCTCCAAAATTAAAATTCCCCGTAAGGTTAAAATTCAAGCCTTTTGTAAAAAGATCTTTAACCTGATATTTTACAGTTGGCATCAGGATATTTCCTTTCGAATAAACAGATCCAAACACACTTTCCATCCTTGCTCCCGTTTGAATGTCTGCTTTATTTTGACCTGCTGTAAGGCCAAATAACAATTTATCAGCATATTTTTTTCCAGTAATTCCAATGTTTACAACCACAGTTTCGTTATGGTAATTATCATGAAATCTTCGTACACGCTGATTTGGATAATATTGACCTGAAAATAAATTGGCCGCATCAACATTGACCCAATAATTATTATCTGAATAATTTTGAAAAGCATTTATTTCTGTTGTAAAACCGCTTTTAGCAGTATAACCCGCATTTACAGCAGAACGATGCGTATTAAAAGATCCAAAAGAATAAGATGCATCAACATAAGTTCTTGGTTTGCTGTTTGTCACAATATTCACCGCACCTCCTAAAGCATCACCGCCCAGCCAAATGGGTACAACACCTTTATAAACTTCGACACGATCAGCCAGGTTTACAGGAATATTATTCAGCTGAAAAGAAGATCCAAAATTATCCATGGGAACTCCATCAATAAAAACCTTGATTTGATTTCCCGAGAAACCATTTATCGAAAGTTCTGATCTTGAACCTACTCCACCAGCTTCACGAACACGAACACCGGAAACTCTGTCTAAAGCATGAGACAAATCAAGCGTAGTATTATGAAGTTTTTTAGCATCAAGAGCCGTTACATTATAAGCTTGTTTATTTACTTTATCGGTTGCTGTACGTCCTAAAACCGTAACGCTTTCCAATTCGTTTAATTCATTTTCTAAGCGAACCTTAAAATTGACATCCGCCAATGAAACTTCAATATTTTTTTTATAGTTCGAAAAACCAATTGCAGTGATT
Source organism: Flavobacterium sp. C3NV (assembly GCF_046825355.2). Taxonomy (NCBI): domain Bacteria; kingdom Pseudomonadati; phylum Bacteroidota; class Flavobacteriia; order Flavobacteriales; family Flavobacteriaceae; genus Flavobacterium; species Flavobacterium sp. C3NV. The sequence continues at coordinate 70,500 of NZ_JBKQBJ020000022.1, forward strand.
TTTAAAGTGTACTTTCCCGGCTTTATATTTTTGAAAACAAAACTCCCGTTTTCATCCGAAATCATGCTAAAGTTCGTTTTTTCTATACTAATTGTGGCATACGGAATTGTTTGTCCGGAATTTTCTGTTACCTCTCCACTGACGAAGAAACCCTGATTTTGCTGGGAATGCGATAAGACCGAAAAGAAAAAAAATATACTAAAAAATAAAAATTTGTGAGTTGTCATATCTTTAATTAGACTAATTATAAATAACTTTGGCGCAAAAGTACCATCAACAACTCGAAAAAAGATAGGGAAAAACGGATTATTATTTTGTAAAAACGGATTATATTTTGAAGATCAAATCGAAAATTTTAGCACACGAAAAGTCACTTATTCAAATTGAAATTGGTGACACTTATTACCCGAAAAATTATTTAACAGAAGAGAATGTCAATATAAAAAATGGTGATTCAGAACAAATTAAGAGCCATCATTTAATCACCAAAGGAATGGTTTTGCTCGATACACAAATGCTCTTTTCAACGCCTCAAACGATCATTTTTGAAATCGATGAAGAATCTGTGGTGATGAATTTTATTTGCTGCAATAACGTCGAAACTCATATTGATCAATTAGAAACCGAAAAATATTCAAAAAAGAATACTCATAATATATTTTACGCTACAAACTATAAAGCAACTATAAAAATACCTGCCTTTGAAGAAATTAATTACTTTTCTATAATCTTGTCAAAAGACTTTTATTACAATATAATCAATGAAGATTGGGAACTTCATGACAAATTTTCAAAAAATATCCTGCTTAAAAAATCCAGCTATCTTACTTCTAAATATATTCCCTTTACGCCGGCAATTCAATGGGTTATTCACGAAATAAAGAACTGCAACCGTCAGGGTCCCCTAAAAAAAATGTACATCGAAACTAAAATCAGGGAACTGCTTATACATCAGCTTGAAACAATCATTACCATACCCATACAAAAAGATCTAATTGATGAAGACGATTACAATAAATTATTAGAAGCCAAACAAATACTAGACAACGATTATGTTCACGCACCAACATTGGCAGAACTTTCAAGGTTGATTTCGCTAAATGAATTTAAACTAAAAAAAGGGTTTAAAGCTTGTTTTGGAACTACGGTGAAAAGTTATATTATTAAACTCAGAATGGAGCATGCAAAAGAATTATTTCAGAATAAAGCTTCGACAGTTAGTGATGTAGCATACAAATGTGGCTATAAAGATGTGTCTCATTTTTCGGCAGCTTTTAAAAATTTCTATGGTTTTACACCTCAAAAGTTCAAAATCAATTGGGACCATATTCATTTCTGGATTACTGGAATTTTACTATTTAGCTAATAAAAAAAGGGTTTTCAGACTTTGATTAACAAAATCTAAAAACCCTATAAAAATTAGACTTTCTCGTATGTCTTGCAAACTTATACAAAGATATCCACTATGAAATGGTGTCAAATTTTCATTCTAAAAAAAAATGTTTCTCCAAAAACAGTAACATAGAAATTAAAAAATGCTGTTTAAAAAGGCAAAAACAACGTCAATATCAATTTCTATAACACAAATCTACAAGCTACTTTAGAGAAAACATTACGGGTTTCCACATTTGATACTCTTTTTTTTCTCTTATTTATAATGATTCAATTTTTAATTTATTGTTTTACTTGACATTACGCCTCTTTTTCAAACAATTATAACTTAAACTTTTTTCGTTAAAATTATTATTTATTTAAAAAACGATATAGAAATCCTACCGCTTAAACTCCTAAATTAGCTTTCAAAAACTCAAAATTAATTTCTTGTCCTAGATTAAGCGACTACCTTTTAGCTTAGTAATACATTTGTCAAATAAATGAATCGTTCTTTTTAAAACTGAATCTAAAACCTGAAAAACATACTTCGACTAAAGATTGATTTCTTGTCCTGGATTAAGTCATGCTTTTTGAGTTAACCAATACATTTGTCAAACAAATTATTAGTTCTTAAAAAAGCTGCCGTCTTAAACCTGAAATCATCAAATTGTAGAAAATTATATTTCTTGTCCTAGATTAAGCGAACAAAATTGAATTAACGAATACATTTGTAAAACAAATTACAAGTTCTATCCAACTGAAAAATTAAAGCCTAAAAAAATTTAGTAACTCAGCCTCTTAGAAACTTAACAAAAAAAACGATTATGAAAACTCTTGAATTCTTATTACTCGGAAAAAACGAAGCAATCCTGGCCATTTTACTTCGACTTGTAAATGCAGATGAAAACTGGAACGCAGTTGCTTTTCATCACGAGAATGAAGCTCAGGAATACTTTCAAAATCACAAAATCGACATTGTTCTGCTGAGTTCCGGAATCGAAGATCATGTCGAAAAAAAGTTCACTTCTTTTTGTTTAGAACAACAACCCGAAGTCGAAGTAATTGAACACTTTGGAGGAGGAAGCGGTTTATTAAAATCAGAAATCCTTCACCGATTACATCTAAAAGGAAAAATATAGGTACCAGAATTTTCCTTTTTAAAATTCATTAAAAAGCTTTAAAACATTTCATTCACGAATATCCAATAAAAAATTGACGATATATCGTTAGGAACTTTATTGCCTTTTTTGAAAAACATTCAAAATCAAAACATTACAAACAACGCATTTAATCTGAATGCAAAACACTGAAAATCAAATACAAAATATTTTTAAAAAACCTTTTTATTCACAACAAAAATAAATTATCATGAAAAAATTAATCCTTACCGCAGCATTATTATTTGTAACTTTTATTGGATTCTCTCAAAAACCAAGTCCTGCACAATTAGATCCTTTCAACCACACATTAGTACTTATTGATTACGAAAGCCAAATGGCATTTGCAGTAAATAACATTCCAATCGATCAACTTCGAAACAACACCGCTTTAGTTGCCGGAGCTTCAAAAATATTCAAAGTTCCTACCATTGTAACAACCGTTGCCGAAAAATCATTTAGCGGACCCGTTTTTCGTGAAATCGAAGAATTTTATCCAAAAGCTACTTCAAACTACATCGATCGTACGTCAATGAATACCTGGGAAGATATTCCTGCTCATAAAGCTATAGTTGCAAAAGGTAAAAAGAAACTGGTTTTTGCAGGTTTATGGACAAGCGTTTGTATCGTTGGGCCAGCATTATCAGCAATCAACGAAGGTTATGATGTATATGTAATTACAGATGCAAGTGGCGATGTTTCTAAAGAAGCACACGAAATGGCCGTAACACGTATGGTTCAGGCAGGTGCTCATCCTGTAACTTCATTACAATATTTATTAGAATTACAACGCGACTGGGCTCGTCAGGAAACTTATGTACCTGTAACAGATTTAGTTAAAAAATACGGTGGTGCTTACGGTGTTGGAGTTCAATATGCTCACGAAATGTTGAAACACTAATTAATTTTCAATTAAAAATTGGGAATTAAAAAATTAAAGATCTGTATCATCTGCCAAATCTGCGTGAAAAAATAATTTTTAATTTTTAATTCTCAATTTTTAATTAAATCATTCAAAACCAACTAAAAATACCACAACCATGAAACTCTCTTTCAAAATACTCGCATTTCTTTTCATCATTTCCCTGCCTGTTTTCGCTCAAGGCAAAAGAGCCACACTTATCGTTCATCATGCTGTAATTCATACTTTAGACGATAAAAACACGATTGTAGAAGCAATGGCTGTTGCCGATGGAAAAATCCTTAAAACCGGAAAAAACAGCGACATTTTAAAACTAAAAAACAAAAACACAACTGTAATAGATGCCAAAGGAAAGGTAATTATTCCCGGAATATTCGATTCACACATGCATATTATACGCGGTGGAAGATTCTTTAATACCGAGTTGCGCTGGGATGGTGTTCGTTCTCTAAAAAGAGCTTTGGCAATGCTAAAAGAACAAGCACAAAGAACGCCAAAAGGCCAATGGGTTCGCGTTGTTGGCGGATGGAATGCTTATCAGTTTGAAGAAAAAAGATTACCAACTTTAGCAGAAATTAATGAAGCTACAGGCGATGTTCCGGCATTTATTCTTCATTTATACGGTCACGCTTATCTAAACAAAGCCGGAATCGCAGCCTTAAAAATAGATGCCAATACACCAAACCCAAATGCGGGATTGATTGAAAAAGATGCCAACGGAAACCCAACCGGATTATTAGTGGCAGAACCAAACGCTTTTATTTTATACTCTACTCTTGCTAAACTTCCGGAATTAACAGAAGAAGAAAAATTCAATTCGACCAAACAATTTATGACCGAAATGAACCGACTTGGCGTAACAGCAATTATGGATGCAGGAGGCGGATTTCAAAATTTCCCAGACGATTACGGCGTAACCAACGGTTTATGCAAAGACAGCGATTTAACCATTAGAATGCCTTATTATTTGTTTGCACAAAAAGCAGGAACAGAACTAAACGATTATACCAAATGGATGCAGACGGTTGAAATTGGTGAAGGCTGTGACGACGATCACCATTCTGATAAAGTAGAATACCATGTTCAGGGTGCAGGAGAAAATTTAGTAATGAGTGCCGGAGATTTTGAAAACTTCGACAAACCAAGACCTGAATTAAGCCCTGCGATGGAAGGACAATTAAAAGAAGTTTTGTCTTTATTGGTAAAAAACAGATGGCCATTTAGAATTCACGCTACTTATAATGAAAGCATCACCCGATTTTTAAATGTTATTGAAGACATCAACAAAGAAACTCCCCTAAACGGACTTTTATGGTTCTTCGATCACGGAGAAACGGTTTCCGTAGAAAACTTAAAACGCATAAAAGCGCTGAACGGCGGATTGGCGATTCAGCATAGAATGGCATATCAGGGAGAAAGTTTCATAAAAAGATATGGCAAAACAGCAGCTGCAAACACAGTTCCGCTAAAGAAAATATTAGAATTAGGAATTAAAGTAGGAATGGGAACTGACGGAACGCGTGTAGCAAGTTACAATCCGTGGGTTGGTTTATATTGGTTAACTACAGGAAAAACACTGGGCGGTTTAAAATATATGAATGACGAAAATATAGTAGACAGAACAACGGCGCTAAAATTATTTACTTACGGAAGCGCACAGTTAATTAATATCGAAAAAGACAGAGGAATGCTCACAGCAGATAAATTAGCCGATTTTGCCATTCTTTCTGATGATTATTTTAACACGCCTGAAGAGAAAATTTTAAACATCGAATCGAAACTTACAGTTGTAAACGGTAAAGTAGTTTATGCAGATAATGATTTTAGAAACTTTGCACAACCTACACTAAAAGCAATTCCGGATTGGAGTCCTGTAAACTATTTTGGCGGATATCAAAAAAACTAAATTATGAACACACTATTCCGATTATTGCTGCTTTTGGGATTCATTTCAGCCACAAATGCACAACAAAACCCTGTATTTCAAAAGTTGCGGTATGACGATGATGTTACTTATTTACAAACAGATTCGACCAAAAACGCATACGAAAAAATCAAATATATTCCGCTCAGCAAAAACAGCAGTTACTTTGCCTCTATTGGCGGGGAAGCCAGATGGCAATACACGTACACCGTAAATGATAAATGGGGCGATGAATCTGACGAAGGCGACGGCTATTTACTTTCCCGTTATCTGCTTCATGCTGATGTTCATTTTGGAGTTTTCAGAACTTTTGTAGAATTGCAAAGCAGTCTGGCAAACAGCAAAATAGATCCGAGTCCGGTAGATGAAAATCAGCTCGATATTCATCAGGCATTTTTAGATATAGATTTTATTCATAATAAAAGCGAACAATTTACATTACGTTCCGGAAGACAGGAAATGATGTACGGTTCACAGCGTTTGGTAGCAGTTCGAGAAGGTCCAAACAGCCGACTTGCTTTTGACGGAATCAAATTGTTTTATAAAAATAGAAATTGGCAGACAGATGCCTTTTTCACTCATCCGATCGCGAATAAAACCGGAACCTTTAATGATGAATTTAATGAAAATGCCAAATTCTGGGGAAGTTATACGGTTATTCATAAAGTACCAGTTGTAGAAAACATCGATTTGTATTACTTAGGATTATGGAAGAGTCGTTCCGTATTTGACGATGCTATTGGAGAAGAAACCAGACACTCTTTAGGAACCAGAATCTGGAAAAACAAAGGAAACTGGAAATACGATTTTGAAGCACTTTACCAATTCGGAAAAATAAGTGAGAAAACAATTTCCGCCTGGACCATTTCCTCTTTTGCCTGTTATACTTTTGAAAACGTGAAATTCAGTCCCGAAATCGGATTGAAAACAGAAATTATTTCAGGTGATAGACATTCAGATGATAATCATTTAGAAACCTTTAATCCCTTATATCCAAGAGGCGCTTATTTCGGATTAGTAGCCTTAATTGGTCCATCTAATTTAATTGATATTCATCCGTCGATTAATTTTACTTTAACCGACAAATTAGGTCTCGGATTTGATTATGATATTTTTTGGAGGCAAACTTTAAGCGACGGTTTATACGCCCCCAATATGCAATTATTGTATTCCGGAAAAGACACTACAGAACGTTTTATAGGTTCTCAATTGATTTCAAATCTAGATTATGCTATGAATGACTTTCTTTCCTTTACACTTGAAACTGGTTGGTTTAATGCTGGTTCATTCTTAAAAGAGGTTGGTACAGGAAAAGATTATTTTTATGGGGCTTTGACTGCTCAATTTAAATTTTAATAACAAAAACACCATCAACTTAAAGAACCGGAGGTTCGATTTATTTTGTAGGGATGGATTTTAATCCATTCTGGACGAAGATTATTTTTACGTGAATTTGACAATGAAATTTAAATTTTAAATTTGCATAAAACCAGATGCAAAAATGGAAAAGAAATATTCTGTTGTTTTTCATCCTTCAGAAGATGGAATTGAGATAATCAAAAAACAAAAATTAGAATTATTTAATAGAATTGGATGGTACGGCAGCTGCAATTCTGTGGCGCATATTACAATTGGTGGATTTAAAGCAAATGAAAATCAACTTGCTAAGTACATACAGAAACTTTTTAAAATCGCTGACACTTTAACTCCTGTTCAAATTCATTTAGATCATTTTAACGCTTATGAGGAAAGTCGGGCTTTCTTTATATCCCCGAGCGAAAATTCTAAAGCAGACCTAAAACCTATCATGAAAAAAATTCAGGAAGCACTTCTGATTGCCAGTAAAGACAGAAGCGACGATCCTCATATTTCAATAGGACGAAATCTAGCGCCTGAAAACATCCAAATTGCCCGTGATTTATTCACTACAATTAATATGAAGTTTTTATGTGATGCCATTATTTTAAGAGAATTTGATCCCATTAAAAGACAATATTTTATCTTAGAAACTTTTCCTTTTGGCAGTAATCCTCAGCCGGAATTAATTCAGGGGAGCCTTTTTTAACCGCAAGGTTCGCAAAGCTGCCTTATTTAATCTCGCAAAGACGCAAAGTCGCAAAGTTTATTGCCTTGCGACTTTGCGTCTTTGCGAGAAATTACTAGCGCCCTTTGCGTAAAACCCTTGCGCACCTCGCGGTTAAATCTACCCAAAACAAAGAACCTGAAACTAAAATCTATTTTTTTCGTATATTTGAATTTTACAATTCATCTTATGAAATCACTCGATTCATTTTATCAGGACATCACCGAAGGTTCTTCAATAGAACCAAGTTCATTATTACCCAACGACATCAAAAAAGAAATTGGGCATTTTAATGTATTTGACATTAAAGAACTTTTAGAACGTATGCAGGGAAAATCAATAATGCCTTATGACCGAAGAGCGTATTATAAAATAAGTTTGATCAGAGGAAAAAACAGATCTGAATATGCCGATAAAATAATCGAAATCGAAAAACAAGGCCTTTTGTTCGCTACGCCAAAAATCCCATACAATTATGTACCGCAAGACACCAACCAGTCCGGGCAATTTTGTGTTTTTACGAGTGAGTTTTTATCCAAAAATAAAAGCGGAATTGACTTAGACGAATTGCCTATTTTTTCTTCAGACGGATATCCTATTTTTCAGCTTACAGATGAAGAGGTTGCTGAAGTTGAATTGATTTTCAATAAAATACAAAAAGAAATCAATTCAGATTATATCTACAAATACGATCTGATTCGAAATTATGTTGCTGAGTTAATTCACTTTGGACAAAAATTACAGCCTATAACGGCTTTATATTCTAAACATAATTCGGCTGCAAGAGTTTCCTCATTATTTGCTGAATTATTGGAAAGACAATTCCCAATAGAATCACCAAACCAAAGATTAGAACTAAGAACAGCCAAAGATTTTGCAGAACGATTATCCGTTCACGTCAATCATTTGAATAAGGTATTAAAAGAAAATACCGGAAAAACAACCACCGAATTAATCACCACAAGATTAACGAATGAAGCCAAAATCCTTTTAAAACAAACGGATTGGAACATCTCTGAAATTGCTTTTTCACTTGGTTTTGAAGAGTTGGCGCATTTTTCTAATTTCTTTAAAAAACAAACAACATTTACGCCACTGGCTTTTAGGAGCTGATTTTAGATTTTAGATTTTAGATTTTAGATTTTAGATTTTAGATTTTAGATTTTTAGATTTTAGATTTTTAGATTGCGCAGAATAGTTTCTTAAGAGTTTGTCCTCCTGAGCGAAGTCGAAGGATCTCATGCTGAATCCATACAGTGCGTGTCCTTCGACTTCGCTCAGGAAGACATAAAATGAGAATTGGAATTTCTTTTTTTTTTTTTGAATTTTGATCACAGATTTCAGTTTTGGAATTTGGAATTTTGAATTTCAAAAAATTGGAATTTCACAACTCTGATTTGAATTTCGCAAACATCGATTTGATATTTACAATTCCCCATCCCTACTTCGCTCCTACCTTTGTCTTATCAATTTAAAAGATCGAAAAAGATGAACTTATCAAACAACAAAATTCTAATAACAGGTGGTGCAAGCGGTATCGGACTTGGATTAACCGAAAGATTTATTCAGGAAAACAATACCGTAATTATTTGCGGTCGACGTGAATCTGTTTTGAATGAAGTGAAAGCAAAATTTCCAAATGTAATTACAAAAGCATGCGATCTGGCAATCGAAGCTGAACGCGTAGCTCTTTACGAATGGATTGCGGAAAATCATCCTGACTTAAATGTTTTAATCAACAATGCAGGAATTCAAAAATGGGTTTCGGTTACAGATGCTGACTTTTACGAAAGCATGAAATCAGAACTTGCGACTAATATTGAAGCTCCGTTACATTTGACATCCCTTTTTATTCAGTTAAAATCCTTAAATACTGTAATGAATGTAACATCAGGACTGGCGCTTTCTCCTTTTGCAAAAGTTCCAGTTTATTCCGCTACAAAAGCATTTTTTCGTTCGTTTACATTATCACTTCGCCATATTCTGAAAGCAAAAAATATCGAAGTAATCGAGATTATTCCGCCAGCTTTGAATACAGATTTGGGAGGTGTTGGTTTACACGACGCACATCCAAGCGTAAGTGATTTTATCGCATCTATTTTCGAACAATTAAAAGAAGGAAAAGACGAACTTACCTTCGGAACCAGTGCAACAAGAATAAATGCAAGTGTACCGGAATTAAAAGCGTCGTTTAATGCATTACATGGGAATTAATTAAAAATTGAGAATTAAAAATTAAAAATTATTTTTTTCACGCAGATCTAGCGGATTACGCAGATTTTAATTTTTTAATTCCCGATTTTTAATTAACACAAAATATAATCTATGTTTCTATGTGTTTAATTTTTTTACGCAGATTGAGCAGATTTTTTAATCAATTTAATCTTTTAATCTGTGGCAATACTTTAAATAATCAACAATCTATATTCTATAATCTATATTCTAAAATCTAAAATTTAAATAAATGGCAGTAAATACAAAAATAGCTCTTGTTACAGGTGGTAGCAGAGGTTTAGGAAAAAACATGGCAATTGCAATTGCAAAAAAAGGAATCGATGTTATCATTACATACAACAGCAAAAAAGACGAAGCTGATGCTGTTGTAAAAGAGATCGAAGCTTTAGGTCAAAAAGCAGCTTCATTACAATTAAACGTGGCTGATTCAGGTACTTTTGACAGCTTTTTTACCAATGTTTCAGAAACTTTAAAAAGCACTTTTAAAACTGATAAATTCGATTTCCTTGTCAACAACGCTGGAATCGGAATTCACAATTCTTTCATTGGAACAACAGAAACTGAATTCGATCAATTGACTAATATTCAGTTTAAAGGACCATTTTTCCTGACTCAAAAAGCATTGAATATCATCAATGATGGTGGCGGAATCGTGAATATTTCAACTGGTTTGGCTCGTTTTTCATTTCCTGGTTATGCCGCATATGCTGCTATGAAAGGTGCAATTGAAACTTTGACAAAATATCAGGCAAAAGAATTAGGCGCAAGAAAAATCAGGGTAAATGTTGTTGCTCCAGGTGCTATAGAAACTGATTTTGGCGGTGGTGTTGTTCGTGATAATGAGCAAATGAATCAACAAATAGCATCAGTAACGGCTTTAGGAAGAGTTGGTTTGCCTGATGATATTGGTGGTGTTGTTGCTTTTTTATGTACCGAAGAAGCACGTTGGGTAAACGCTCAGCGCATTGAGGTTTCTGGCGGAATGATGCTTTAATTAATTATAAATTATTCAATAAATGATAGTGCTAAACCTAACAGGTTTTAAAAGTATCAACACTGAATGTTGTGGAGAAACATTAAAAATTTTATATTCCCTAATTATTTTTTAACGCAGAGAACGCAAAGATTTTTCGCAAAGTTCACTAAGATTTAAGTAGTGTTTACACAATCAAAGTCCACAAAGCTTTGTGAACTTTGTGTGTGTTTTTCTAAACTTAGTATATTTAAAAAACTTTGCGTTCTCCGTGGTAATTTTTTCTATATCCACAGGTTTTAGGATTGATCCTTTTAAAAACCTGTGAGCTTTGATTCTTAAAACAAAACCCGACAAGATTAAAATCTGTCGGGTTTTTCATTTAGAAATATATTGAGTTAGTAAGTATTCGAGATTTAATCTTTTTCGACGATGACATCAAAACCACCATTTTTATCGAAAACAACATCATAAAATTTAGAGTTTTTTTGTATTCCCACTTCATAAGTGGTTTTGTTTTTATCGTCTACGACTACGGCAATTTCTTTGATGGCTTTGGCGGGATAATTTTTCTTTAAATAAGCCTGAGCTTTTGGAGGAAGTTTACTAAGCGGAATTTGAGATTCAAAAGCTTTTAGAACTCCTAAATTATCATAAACTGCCAGAACTTCTGTAGTTGGATTTGTTTTGAATTTTGCTTCATAACGAATTTCATCATCATCGTCACCAACATATTTCAGGTTCCATACTGGAACTTTACCGGGATATTCTTTTTGAAAAGTAAACAATACTTTTTCTGGCGGAGTAACCACTTTATCTGGAGAAACTCCATTTTGTGCTATTAAAAAACTACTATATAAAAAGGTAATAATATAGAAAAGGTTTTTCATCATTATGGTTTTAAATCAACACTCCTTAAAATAACGTATTAAAATTACTACTTTATTTTGAAGTAAATATGAAATTAAAAAAAAATGTTAAAAGAAAGAGTAACATTATCCTAAATAAGCCGTCTTATATGAAACCAAAACCACAAAACAATGAAATTTAGTTTTAAGAATTTCGAAAGTTCACCACAACTTTATGCCCGTATAGCCGGAATATTATATCTGGTTATTATTCTGATGGGAATTGGTGCTGAAGCTCTTGTTAGAAATAAACTTTTTGTTTCCGGAGATGCCAATGCAACTGCAAACAATATAATGCACGCTGACTTTTTATGGAAAATGGGAATTACAGCTGATCTGATCATGCATATTTGCGATTTGCCCGTAATGATCATTTTGTATTACCTTTTAAAACCGGTAAGTAAGAAACTGGCCCTGCTTAACTTGTCTTTTAATTTGATACAAACGGCAGTTTTGGTACTCAATAAGTTAAATCTTTTAGCTGCATTATTCTTTTTGGGAGATGCAGAATATCTTAAATCTTTTACGCCGGATCAGTTGCATACACTATCTTATCTTTCAATCAAGCTTCACGATTTTGGTTTCGGTATTGGATTGATCTTTTTTGGGTTTGTATGTCTTCTTGAAGGATATTTAATTTTTAGATCAGTATACTTTCCTAAAACAATTGGCGTTTTAATGACAGTTGCAGGAATATGTTATTTAACGAACAGTTTTGTATTAATACTTGCACCACAATTTTCTAGTATAGCCTTATTAATGCCATGTTTACTTGCCGAATTATCATTCAGCTTATGGCTTATTTTTAAAGGAGTAAATCTATCGATCTGGAAACAAAAAGTAGCATAATCATTTTATAATAAAGCCCGAATAGAAATAAAAAAGCCCACAAGAAAAATCATTGCAGGCTTTCATTTTGAAATAGTTGAATTAGTAAGCACTTATTTCGGGTTTTATTTTTTTAACCTATCAGATAATTCTCTTTTATAGGTAATCCCAACGGGTAATTTTTCGTTTTTTATCACAACAAAATCTTTGTCTGTTGCTTCAATTTTATCCAGCGCTACAATATATGATTTATGAATGCGCATGAAATTTTTCTCCGGTAAACATTTCTCTAATTCACTGGTTGTAATTGATGCCAGATAAGTTCTTTTGGTCGTATATAATTTCACATAATTACCAAAACTCTGCGCAAACAAAAGCTGGTCTAATTCGATATCCATCAAATAACCATCGACTTTTACACTAACAGAATTTACGACTGTTTCTTCTGTTTTGGGTTTTACACTTTCGGTAGCAAAAAAACGATCAATTGCTTTTAAAAACCTTGGAAAATAAATAGGTTTCAAAAGGTAATCAATCACACCGTAATCATAACTTTCGAGAGCAAATTCAGAGTAGGCCGTTGTTAGAATTGTTTTAGGATGTGTTGGAAGAATCTTCAACAATTCCATTCCTGATATTTCAGGCATATTTATATCCAAAAACATCAAATCTACGGAATTTTCACGAAGATAATCCATTGCTTCGATACCATTATAACCCTGAAAAACCAACTCTAATTGCGGATTTTGCTTGATGTAATTCGCCAACACATAATGCGCTGCCGGCTCATCATCTACAATTATACATTTTTTGGATTCTCTCATTCTACAAACTTTTTCAATTGTACTTTAAAATCTACAATATAAGTGTTCTTATCGTCCTGAATATCCAGTTTGTAATTTTTTCCGTAAATCAAATTCAAACGTTCTATCGTGTTTTTTAAACCAATTTTGGTAGAAACCACATCTGTTTTTTTGGTAGGAATTGAATTGACAACATGAAGATGTAATTGTCCTTCTTCGACAGTTATAAAAATTCTTACGTAACATTTTTCAATCGCACATGTTCCGTGTTTAAAGGCATTTTCGATAAAAGCAATCAAGAGCATCGGCGAAATCTTATACGCATTTTCATTATCAATTTTAAAATCATATGTTATTTCGCATCGATATCCAACACGTTCTTTTTCGAGCTGTACATAACTGTTTATAAACTCCAGTTCATCCTCGAGAGAAACACATTTTTTGCTATTGCTTTCTAACTGATAACGCATTAACTGCGATACTTTCATGATCAAATCCGGAGTTCTTTCGGGAAATTCAAGACTAATTCCGTAAAGCGTATTAAAGGTATTGAACAAAAAGTGAGGATTTAGTTGTCCTTTCAGCGAGTTCAATTGCATTTCATTAAACAATAAGGTTTCATTCGTTTTTTTTCTGTGAATTCTATAGAATTTAAACACAATAATTGGGCTTAAAATACAAACCAAAGTTCCTAAAACACTTGCCAGTTGATACGCATAACTCCGTTGATGTGAGTTTTGATACAAATGACAATTGCTAAACATATCCAGCATAGTGACCTCGTATAAAACGACCGAAAAGACAAAGACGCCAAAAAGAGTTAAAATGATATAAGTTATAGGGCGTTGGGTTTTGAATAAGATGGGCAAAAGAAAGAAACGATTGAATTGTGCGTGCATGTATAAAACCAAGTAGAAAAAAACGCCCATTAATATGGAAGTAAACGAACTAAATAACATCCAGTCATTTTTTAACGTGTAAATCGTAAATGAAAAGGCAACAACGGCAACTTCCTGCCACCATTTGTTATCCAATATGTTATCAAATTTTTTATTCATTTTTAATACTTAAATAGTCTACAAAGTACGAACAAAAATTTAATTTATTTTTCCAAAAAATGACGAATTCAATTGGTCATTTATTATCGCAGTACATCATTTAAGATGACATATATCAGCTTAAGTCAAATAATTTTGTTCTATCAATTTCATACCACTAATTTTATGTACTTCAGAAAAATTACTTTATTAGTTTTCTTGATTTTTGCTTGTGGTAGTTATGCACAAACCTTGTCTTTAAAAGAAGCCATTAAAACAGGTTTAGAAAACTACGGTTCCATCAAAGCAAAAAGCAATTACACCAATGCTTCACGCGAGACGCTCAAACAATCCAAGCGTGATTATCTGCCCAATCTTAATTTATCGGCACAACAGGATTACGGAACAATCAACGGGCAAAACGGTGCTTTGTACGGTTTTAATGGTTTAGGAACAGCTTCTTCCGGACCTGCATTGCCGGACCAAAACTGGAACTCGGCTTTTGGTGCTTTGTATCTGGTCAACATGAACTGGGATTTTTTCACGTTCGGAAAAATTCAGGAAAAAATCAATTTGGCTAAAATCGATGTTCAGGCCAAGGAAAAAGATTTGAAACAAGAAGAATTTCAACAGGAAATTAAAATTGCTGCTGCTTATTTGAATCTGCTTGCCAGCCAAAGATTACTGATTTCGCAACAAAAGAATTTAAGCCGTGCCGAAATTTTCAAGAAAACTGCTGTAGCCCGCGTTAAAAACGGATTATTGGCAGGAGTCGATTCTACATTGGCTACAGCCGAAGTTTCGAAAGCAAAGATCTCTTTGAATCTCGCTAAAAACTTCGTCAAGGAACAAAACAATAAATTAGTTGATTTGATGGGCGTTGCACCTCAGGATTTCGCGACAGATACTTTATTTGTAAACGATATCCCGAAAGAGGTTCTTAAAGGAACGGCAACTTCAGACAGTTTGCATCCTTTATTACAATTCTATAAAACGAAAATTGATTACAGCAATCAACAAGTAAAATTATACAAGCGTTTTTATTATCCAACTATGAGTGCGTTTGGTGTTTTGCAAACACGTGCCTCAGGTTTTAATAGCGACTATATTACAGATCAGAATTCATTCAACAGAAATTACTGGGATGGCGTAAATCCGGATCGTACCAATTATTTGGTCGGAATTGGAATTAGCTGGAATCTTACGACTCCGTTTAGAGCAAGTAAACAAGTAAGTGCCCAAAAGTATGTTTCGCAAGGTTTACAGGAAGAATACAACCAGGCCGACAGAGAACTGAAATCACAATTGAAACTAGCCGACGATAAAATACAAATTACTCTTGACAACTTTGCCGAAGCGCCAATTCAGGTCGATGCAGCCAAGAAAGCGTACTTGCAAAAATCGACTTTATACAAAAATGGTTTGACTGATCTTACAGATATTACGCAAACTTTATATACACTAAATCGCGCCGAAATCGACCGTGATATCGTCAACAATAATGTGTGGCAATCGTTTTTGCTTAAAGTAGCAGCGACAGGCAATTTTGACTTATTTATAAATGAATTTTAATTAGATCCTAATGAATTTAATACGTTTTGCACTCCGCAAACCCATCTCCATATTAGTATTGGTTGCGGGTCTATTTTTCTTCGGAATTGGTGCCATACAGGACATTAAGGTAGATATCCTGCCAAAAATGAACTTACCGGTTATCTATATTGCACATCCTTTTGGGGGTTATACGCCAGACCAGATGGAAGCTTATTTTGCTAAGACTTATGTCAACATTTTACCTTTTGCCAATGGTGTAAAATCGGTAGAAACCAAAAATATTCAGGGGTTAATGATCATGAAATTAACCTATTATGAAAACACAAATATGGCGCAGGCTGCTGCCGAATTAAGTTCGCTTTCGAACAGAATCCAGGCGGCATTTCCTCCGGGAACCCAACCTCCGTTTATCATTCGTTTTGATGCTTCTTCTTTGCCAATTGGACAATTGGTTTTGAGCAGTAAAATACGATCCAATAACGAATTACAGGATTTAGCCAACGTTTATGTTCGTGCTTCGTTTACTTCGATTCCGGGTTTATTATCGCCGGCACCCTTTGGCGGAAGCCCAAGAACTATCGAGGTTAACGTAGATCCTGATTTATTGCGTTCGCACAATATGACACCGGATCAGGTGGTTGAAGCTATTCGTATCAACAACCAGACGGCTCCGTCAGGAAACGTGAGAATGGGCGATGTAAACTACATTACACCAACCAATAATACAATTAAAGAAGTTAAGGATTTCGAAAACATTCCGTTGTTTAAAGGAAGCGTTCAAAACTTAAAATTAGGCGATGTTGCCACTGTAAAAGATGGTGCCGATATTACACAAGGTTATGCTTTGGTAAACGGAAAACGTTCGGTTTATATTAGCATTGCAAAGGCTGGAGATGCTTCGACCTGGGATGTGGTTCAGAAATTAAAAGCCGAATTGCCTAAAATTCAAAGTACATTACCCGAAGATGTAAAATTATCATACGAATTTGACCAGTCGGTTTATGTAATCAATTCGGTAAAAAGTTTGATTACAGAAGGAATTATTGGAGCGGTTTTAACCGGATTAATGGTATTGCTTTTCCTTGGTGACAAACGTGCGGCTTTGATTGTAATCTTAACGATTCCTATTTCGATTATCTCAGGGGTTTTATTCCTGAAATTATTTGGGCAAACGATCAACTTAATGTCTTTAAGCGGATTGGCTTTGGCA
The DNA here is from genome assembly GCF_046825355.2 of Flavobacterium sp. C3NV. NCBI lineage: Bacteria > Pseudomonadati > Bacteroidota > Flavobacteriia > Flavobacteriales > Flavobacteriaceae > Flavobacterium > Flavobacterium sp. C3NV. Next base: position 87,508 of record NZ_JBKQBJ020000022.1, read on the forward strand.
ATTGGAATTTTGGTGGATGAAAGTACCGTAACCATCGAAAATATTCACCAGCATCTCGACATGGGAAAACCCAAGGCGCTCGCTATTTGGGATGCCTGTCAGGAAATTGCTTTGCCTAAATTGTTGATCTTACTTTGTATTCTGGCGGTATTTGCTCCGGCATTTACAATGGTTGGTATTCCGGGAGCGTTGTTCCTGCCTTTGGCTTTAGCAATTGGATTCTCGATGGTAATTTCGTTTTTACTTTCTCAGACTTTTGTGCCTGTAATGGCAAACTGGCTGATGAAAGCACATCCAAAACACGAACATGGACCTAATATCACTGATGATGAAGCAGAGTTTAACGATTGCGGATTAACACCGGAATCTGAAAAAGATCTGATCACGCAGAAAAAAGCAATGGTCTCAAAAGAGGATATCGACAATAATGGAAAGATTGGTGCTTTCGAGCGTTTCAGAATCCGTTTTATGCGAACGCTGGATCGATTGTTTCCTTATAAAAAAGCAACAGCTATAATATATTTGGTTGGAATTACGCTATTGGCGGTTGTCTTTATCAATTTCATTGGAAAAGATGTTTTCCCGAAAGTAAATTCAAGTCAGTTTCAGTTAAGAATGCGTGCTCCCGACGGAACCCGTTTAGAACGTACCGAAGAAAAAGCCATTATTGTTTTGAAAGAATTGCAAAAAATGGTGGGTAAAGAACATATCGGAATCTCGTCTGTATATGTAGGACAACACCCGTCGTTATTCTCGATTAACCCTATTTACTTGTTCATGGCAGGTTCGCATGAAGCAGTATTTCAGGTGAGTTTAAAAGAATATCATACGGATATGGACAACTTTAAGGACGACTTTAGAGCCCGAATTAAAAAAGTGCTTCCGGATGTAAAACTTTCTTTTGAACCAATCGAATTAACGGATAAAGTTTTGAGTCAGGGTTCCCCTACTCCTATCGAAGTTCGTATTGCCGGAAAAGACAAAAAACGAAATGAATTATATGCTACTCAAATTGTAGAAAAACTGAAAAAGATTGCTTATTTCAGAGATGTACAAATTGGTCAGCCTATTCATTATCCAGCTATGAATATTGACATCGACAGAACTCGCGCTGCCGAATTGGGCGTAGATATGAATGATATTTCGAGATCGCTTGTAGCATCGACCTCATCATCAAGATATACAGAGAAAAATACCTGGGTCGACGAAAGAGCCGGATTATCATACAACGTTCAGGTTCAGGTTCCGTTGAATCAAATGAAGAGTAAAACAGATATTGGAGAGATTCCAGTATTAAAAAACTCGCTTCGTCCTGTTTTAAGTGACGTTGCCAAAATTACACCCGGATTTGTAAGTGGTGAAAATGACAATTTAGGGGCTATGCCGTACATTACCGTTACAGCCAACATTAGCCAGACCGATTTAGGTACGGCAGTAAAAGATGTGGATGCGACCATCAGTTCGTTGGGAGAATTACCTAGGGGGTTATTCATTACTCCAATCGGAATGAGTAAAGTACTGGTAGAAACATTAAGCAGTTTACAAGTCGGATTATTGGTTGCCATATTTGTAATCTTCTTAATGTTAGCCGCTAATTTCCAGTCGTTCAAGGTTTCGTTAGTAATTTTAACCACAGTTCCTGCGGTAGTTTTAGGAGCGTTATTAATGCTTACGATTACTGGTTCTACACTAAACTTACAATCGTATATGGGAATCATTATGTCGGTTGGGGTTTCGATCGCGAATGCCGTTTTATTGGTCACGAATGCAGAACAGTTACGTAAAAAGAACGGAAACGCTTTAGAATCGGCTCGTGAAGCTGCGGCTTTAAGGCTTCGTCCTATTATCATGACATCAGTTGCGATGATTGCGGGAATGTTACCAATGGCAATTGGTCATGGCGAAGGTGGCGATCAGGTATCTCCGTTAGGTAGAGCTGTAATTGGCGGATTATTATTTTCGACTTTTGCAGTATTGCTTATCTTGCCATTGATTTTTGCCTGGGCACAAGAAAAAACAACAACACAATCTGTTTCTTTAGATCCTGAAGACGAAGAAAGCATCCATTATATCTCATCATTAAATCCGAAAAATGAAAAATAACATTATACAATCGACCGCATTATTTTTTGTAGCCGTATTTTTTCTAAATAGTTGTAATTCTAAGAAAGAAGAAACCGTTACTGCCGAAATTGAACCTAAAACAGAAACATTTTCTTTAGAGAAAGAAAAGCTAACTACAGAATTGCGTTTGCCAGCCGAATTAACCGGTTTTCAACAAGTAGATTTGTACGCAAAAGTAAGCAGTTTTGTAAAATTGCTAAAAGTGGATATTGGTACCAAAGTAAAAAAAGGACAGCTTTTGATCGTTCTTGAAGCTCCGGAAATCAGTTCTCAACTGGCTGCTGCCGAATCAAGGCTAAAATCGATGGAAGCCATTTATGCTACAACCAAAAGTACTTATAACCGTTTGTACGAAACGAGCAAAGTCGAAGGAACGATTTCTAAAAATGATTTAGAAATGGCCAACGGAAAGAAAAACTCAGATTACGCACAATATCAGGCTGCAGTTGCCGCTCACAAAGAAGTGTCGATTATGAGAGGTTATCTTGAAATTCGTGCTCCTTTTGATGGTGTTGTAGCAGCAAGAAATGTAAATTTAGGAACGTTTGTTGGTCCGGCAGGAAAAGGGTCTGATTTACCTTTATTGACGATTCAGCAACAGGATAAATTGCGTTTGGCAGTTTCTGTTCCTGAGCTTTATACAGGATATTTACACAATGGCGACGAAATGAGTTTTAATGTAAAATCATTACCGGAAACTTTTAAAGCCACCATTACCAGAATGTCAGGAGCGTTAGATTTAAAACTAAGATCTGAAAGAGTCGAAATGGATGTACACAATACTAAGAAAAACTTATTGCCAGGAATGGTTGCTGAAGTGCTTTTACCGCTTAACGCAAAAGACAGTACGTTTGTAGTTCCAAAATCGGCATTGGTGAGTTCTGCTGAAGGTTTGTATGTGATTAAAGTAATCAATCATAAAGCAACGAGAGTTGATGTGAAAAAAGGAAGAGAAATCGACGATAAAATCGAAATATTCGGTGATTTGAACCCGAAAGATAAACTGGTAAAAATTGCCAGCGAAGAAACTAAAGAAGGCGATATCATAAACGAATAACCTGCGTTTAGCTTTCTTATAGTAGTTTACCAAAAACTGTACGCTTAATGCGGCATTTTAAAATCTAATTTTAAAATGTAGATTACAATTTACCTCTTGGGCAGCACTCTGATAAAGTGCTGCCTTTTTTTTATGTTTAATTGTTTCGCAGAGATTCGCAAAGATAGCGCGGAGATTCGTAAAGATAGCGCAGAGATTCGCTGAGTTTTTTAATCTCACAGACGCTAAGGCGCAAAGTTTTGTAATTAACTATTACGCGTATTGTTGTCATCCTATGTTTGTACTATAGAAGGATTAATGTTTTTAGTAAATTTATGTTGAGATTTTTCAACAGAAGAAAGGGAAAGATAAAAACTAAAACTT